>DATAMU010000164.1:0-3180 GCA_036266605.1 Candidatus Acidiferrum sp.
AGACATTGACGGTGAGCAAGAAAACGCGGACGGTTAAGGCTGCTTCGAAAGCGGACGGAGCTGCCGGCACGAAAACGGCCGGAAGGGCTGGGACGATCTCATCTGGCTCAGCGGTTGGGCGAAGTGGGCTGAATACGAAATACGCCTTTGCGGGAGTGGGAGCGGACGTGGCGAAAGCGGTGGGGAAAGTGGGGCGGCCGGTTTGGGCGGAGATTTCCACATCGGCGCTGGAGTACAACCTCAACGTAATTCGAAAGTTTGTGAATCCAGAAGACGAGCATCGCGCGACGCCGCGATTGGTGCTGTCGATCGTAAAGGGCAATGGGTACGGGCACGGCGGGCCACAAGTGGCGAAGATTCTGGAGAAGGCAGGCTCGGACTGGTTCGGCGTAACGTCGGCGGCGGAGGGTATTGAGGTTCGCAAGGCCGGCGTGAAAAAACCGATTTTGGTGCTGACGAGCTTTTGGCCCGGCGAAGAAAAGAATTTGCTCAAGTACGACCTGACGCCCGTTGTGCACCGGATCGAGCAGCTGGCGCAACTGAATCGAGCCGCAGCGAAGGACGATAAGCGCGATCCGCTTTCGTTTCATCTGAAGATCGATTCGGGCATGAACCGTCTGGGAATCGCTTCGAATGAGATCGATGAGTTTGCGGCGCAACTGGCAAAGTGTCAGAGCCTGCGGCTGGGCGGCGTGATGACGCACTTTGCGTCGTCGGAAGCGTTTTCCACGTCAGCGGTGGGAGCGCAGACACGCGAGCAGGAAGAGCATTTCTTTGTGGCGCTGGAGCGGCTGCGTGCACTCGGCGTCGATCCTGGAATCGTGCATCTGGCAAACAGCGCGGCGATCGCGAGCCGGCCCGAGACATGGGGCGACATGGTGCGGCCGGGTGTGATTTTGTATGGGTATCATCCGGGCTACGATCCGCAGGAAAAGCGGGAGGAGGCGGAGAAGAAGTTGCCGCTCAAGCCGGTGATGAGTTTGCGGACGCGGATTATCAATTTGCGGAATATTCCAGCGGGCGCGGGCGTGGGATACGGGATGAAATTTGTGGCGACACGGCCGTCGGTGATCGCGGTGCTGGCGGCTGGTTACGGCGATGGCGTGCATCGTTCGCTGGGCACACGCGGAAATGTTCTGGTGCGGGGAAAGCAGGCGCCGATCGTTGGCATTGTGTCGATGGATGTGACGATGATCGACGTGACGGATGTGTCGGGCGTCGAGATCGGTGATGTGGTGACGATCTACGGAAGCGACGGCGAGAATCTATTGGCGACGAACGCGGTGGCACGAGGAATCGGGACGGTGACATCGGATTTGATGTGCGCGGTGACGGCGCGAGTGACGCGGGTGTATAGGGAATAAGCGAAGCGAAGAAGTAGTGATTTTGAACCGGCGGCGCTGGTGGCGTCGCCGGTTTTATTTTTGGAGAGGTGTGTTTCAGTGGGGGATTTGGGAGCGTCGTGAGACGCAAGACGCCGAATGGTGCGGACTTGAGTGCACCCTAAATTTTCACTTTTTGGGAAGTGGTTGGGCGTCGTTTTCCACAGACCTGAAGGTAATTTTTCAGTTTGCTTGACGTTGCTATCACGTTGGAGTATATCACGAGCGGAACGTAACTAGCTTCTACCTCCGCAAAGTTTAATTGTCCCAATGCACTCTGCGGGAGGCTGTCGCCGATTTTGCAGCGATTATGCAAGTCCTGTGAGGTCGCATGAGCCGAGCGTATACCGGTGCCGAACGCCGGGGAGTTGCAGGGCATTTTTCCGCAGCAATCGATATCTCCAAAAACAAACACGAGGGCGACGTTCCCGAACCGGTGAAGGCGGTGCTGCACGTCGAGCCGTGGATGCTGCGCGGCGGGCTTGCGGTGGTAGCGGTGGCGCTGTGCTGGTCGCTGAATCCGTTTGGACTGTCAGGGGTGACGGCGGTCGGCGCGGGATTGTTGCTGGCCGCGATCATTCTGGTTGTCGAGATGAGGCTGCGCTCGGCGACACCACGCGGGTTACTGGGCGGCGCGCTCGGCGCGGTGCTGGGAATTTTCGCGGCGGTGCTGGTGACGGCAGTGGTGTCACGGATTGCCGAGCCGGAGCGGACCAAGTCGTTTTTCGAAAGCGGCGTGCTGGTGGCGTTTGCGTATTTGGGAGCGGTGCTGGGTTCGCAGAAGGCGACGGAGCGCGATGCGAAGGGAGTAAAGGAAGGCGAGGAGAAAGAGGAAGGGAAGCACGAAGAGGTGGGCATGTCGGTTGCCGCGGCTGCCGCTACGACGACGGTGGCTGCGGTAGCGCCAACGATTCCGAAGCTGGTGGATACGAGCGTTTTGATCGACGGGCGGATCGCGGAAATTTGTGAGGCGCAGTTTCTGGATGGGCCGCTGCTGGTGCCGGAATTTGTGCTGCATGAGTTGCAGCTTGTGGCGGATTCGGGAGATGCGCTGAAGCGGCAACGCGGGCGGCGAGGGTTGGATGTGCTGGAGCGCATTCAGAAGATCGCGGGGCTCGAGGTGCGTGTGCTCGAGCATCCTGCTGCGCCTGCGGGAGATGTGGATCGCAAGTTGATCGAAGTGGCGCGCGAGATCGGTGCCAAAATCGTGACGAACGATTTCAATTTGAATAAGGTGGCGCGGGTGCAGGGACTTACGGTGCTGAATGTGAATCAGCTGGCGAATGCGTTGAAACCGGTTGTCATGGCGGGCGAGCCGATGCGCGTTTTGATTTTGCGCGAAGGGAAAGAGGCGAATCAAGGCGTGGCGTATCTGGATGACGGGACGATGGTGGTGGTGGATGGAGCGCGGCGGTATATAAACAAGAGTGTGGATGTGGTGGTGACGTCGGTGCATCAGACGGCGGCGGGGAAGATGATATTTGGGCGCGTGGATGAGAAGGGCGTGGAGGCGCCAGCGTTGGCGCGCGGCGTGGCGGTGGGAGCTGCGCGTGGTGGGGAGAATTGCGGAGCGCAGCGGGAGATATTGGAAGGAGAGAGTCAGGCGAGTTGATGCGGCGTTTACAGCTTTTAGCAATTGGCTATTTTATTGACACGTAAGACGCCGTGGCGTAGTTTTGTTATGAGAGGTGTAAAATGCAAGCTATGACGACCAATGCGGTTCAAACCTCTTCCCGGGATCAATCAAGGCCGACTGGCCTGAATTGGCTCGGACTGACACTGTTCGCGCTGCTCATGA
>DATAMU010000165.1:0-10434 GCA_036266605.1 Candidatus Acidiferrum sp.
AGTGCAGTCACCGGCACGACGCAGGTGAACGCCGATCATCCGGATATCGCGCCGTTGAACGACCTGCTGCAATGGGTTTCACTCTCGGAAGATGTTTTGTCGGTGCAGCAACATGGCGACGAAATCGACTCCGACCGTGAAGAAACGGTCGCGAAGTTCAAAAGCTATTTCGCACAATCGGGCATGCGTGGTTTCTACGCAATGCCGCTGATCGACGACACCGGTCGCGTTGGTGTTCTGGCGCTCGAATCGAGTGATCCCGATTTTCTCGGCCCGGCGCACGTTGAAATTCTGCAAGTCCTGGCGAGCCAGGCGACGGTCGCGCTGCGCAACGCCCAGATGTACAAAGAGGTTCCATTCATTTCGGTGCTCGAGCCGGTTTTGGCGCGGAAGCGCAAATTCATGGCGATGGAAAAACGCCGTCGCACGCTGATTATTGCGGGCGCCATCGCCGCCGTGATTTTCCTTGTCGCGTTTCCTTTCCCACTTCGCGTCGATGGCGACGCCGTTGTGACGCCGCTGCATCGGGTGCAGGTTCAGCCGGAAGCGGCGGGTGTCGTATACCGAGTGCTGGTCCACGAAGGCGATCGCGTCAATGCCGGCGACGTCCTGGCCGAAATGGAAAGTTGGAATTCCCGCTACAGCCTTGCCGAGGCGCAAGCCAAACACGAATCGGCGTTGATGCAGATGAATCACGCGCTCGCTGTCAACGACGGCAGCGCCGCGGGCGCGCAGCAAGTGCAAGCGGAATATTGGCAGGCGGAGTTGTCGCGGGCGCAGGAAGTGCTCGATAAATCGAAGCTGCGTTCGCCGATCGACGGAGTTGTGGCGACACCGCGGGTCGATTCCTTCGCGGGCAAGAAACTCGCTCTCGGTGATTCTTTCGCCGAGGTCGTCGATACGTCGCGCGTGATCGTAGATGTCGCGATCGACGATCACGATGCCGGGTTGCTGCGCGCCGGCCAAACCGCATCGGTGAAACTAAACAGCTATCCGACGCGGACATTTCACGGCCAGGTTCTGCTCGTCAGCCAAAAAGCGGAGAGCGTGCATGAAGCGCCGGTCTTTTATGCGCGTGTCGCGATTCCCAATGCGGATGGGATATTGCGCTCCGGAATGGAAGGACGGGGCAAAGTGAAAACCGGAACGTATCCGGCGGGCTATGTTTTGCTGCGCGGCCCGAGTATTTGGTTCATGTCGAAGATCTGGGATTGGATGGGTTGGTGAGAATGAGCTTGGCAAGAACGTGCAATCTGCTCTGCGCTGTCACGGTCGCTGCATTGGCGCTCTCGTATGGCTGCAGCGACGACCGCACGATCGCGCCTTCGACGACGAACGCGGCTTCCGCGGCTTCTGCTCCGGCGAGCGCGCCCGTGCCTTCTCCTCTGCCAGCTGCGCCGCCTGGGGCAGACGTTTCAAATTCATCCCTCGTCGTCACTGGTCCGATCATCGTCGAACATCAACTCGATCTCACCGCACAGCGCGATGGCATTGTGACAAAACTTTTCAGCGACGTTTCCTCGCGCGTCAAAGCCGGCGCACTCATGGCGCAGCTCGACGATCGGCAGATCACTGCGAATCTCGAAGCCGCCCGCGCCAAAACCCGTGGTATCGACGCCGAGATTCGCGATTTGAAATCCGAAGCGGAAGTCGTGCAAGCCGACTACACGCGCGCGCAACGCCGCTGGGATCTCGGCGTCATCTCCGAAGAAGAGCTGCAGCACGCGAAATACAAAGCCGAATCCGAGCAATGGGACATCAAGCGCGTCATCGAGCAGCGCAGCACCGCACTCCAGGAAGAACGCTCGCTGGAGCTGGAGCTGGAAAAGACGCGTATCACCGCGCCCTTCAGCGGATTGGTCGCGCGCCGCTACGTCCGCGAAGGGCAGAGCGTCGCCAAAGGCGATCGCCTCTTCTGGATCACTGCCGAAAGCCCGCTGATGATGCGATTCACGCTGCCCGAAAAATATTTTGGCCGTTTGCATCGCGGCCAGAAGTTTGAAGTCACCTCCGCAGATCTTCCAGGCGAGAGACACACCGCATCAGTGCGTGACGTTAGCCCAGTCATCGATCCCGCCAGCGGCACATTCGAAGTGCTCGTCGAACTTGCGCCCAACCACGGCAACTTCCGCCCCGGCATGAACGCCGCCTTGCATCTCGGTGCCAGCACCGCCACCAACGCCCCCGCGAACCCCGGCAAGACGCCGTGAACCTCACCCGCGTCCTCAACGTCGCGCTGCCCGACATCCCCGCGCGCGTCCTGGGCGACAAGCCACCGCGCTTCCCGCTCGACGTCCTCGCGAAAGAGCACGTTGAGGAAGGCCAGCGCGTCGTCCGCGTCGTCGTGCGCGGTGTTGACGCAATGTTTCGATTTCCTCCTGTGAATTGGCAGTTGGCGCAGCTCTTCGACGGCACCCGCACGTACGCCGAAATCGCCGAAGAGCAATCCAACAAAACGAACACGTTGTGGTCGGAAGATGACGTCCGCGAATTCGCCCAAAATTTGGAAGAAATCGGCTTCTGGCATCGCACAGCGCAGGAAAAAAACATCCTGCTCATGCAAAAAGACGCGGACAAGCGCCGCAAAACCCTAAAGGCGACCAAAAGCAGATGGGGCGACCTCTCTGAAATCACTTTTCCCGCATTCAACCCTGACAATTTTCTGACCTGGCTCTACAACCACACGTATTGGATTTACACGTGGTGGTTCACGGCGCTCACGCTCGGACTCTTCGGCGTGATGATCGCGATTACAGTTACGCATTGGGGTGAAATCGGCCGCGATACGCTTGAGTTTTATAACTTCACGCATAAGACCTGGGGGGATGTGGCCGTCTTCTGGGTGGCTACCCTGATCGCGATGTGCTGGCACGAAACCGCCCACGGACACGCGACCAAGCACTACGGTGGCAAGGTTCCGGCGATGGGATTCCTGCTCATTTATTTGGCTCCCGCGTTTTACACCGACACGACCGAAGGCATGGTCACCGGTTCCCGCTATCAGCGATTCATCATCGCGATGGCCGGCTCGTGGTCGGAATTCTATCTATCCGCCTTCGCCACCATCATTTGGTGGGACAGCGCCCCTAACACGCCCGTTCACAATGCGGCCTACGTCATGATGCTCGTCACCGGATTCGCCGCCGCACTGATCAACTTGAATCCGCTCATCAAACTCGACGGCTACTACATGATGTGCGAGGCCATCGGGCTGAATGAATTGAAGGAAGACTCCACCGCCTATGTCAGCGGCTGGATCAAGAAGCACATCTGGGACCTCCCCGTCGAAGTCCCGTACGTCCCGCGCCGCCGCCGGGTCGGCTACGTCGTCTATGCCCTGCTTTCGGGCGTGTACAGCTACACGATCCTTTACATCCTCGCTCGATTCGTCGGCAACGTGTTTCGCAATTTCGATCCCGATTGGTCGTTCATTCCTGAGTTCGTTACAGCCGCTTTCATTTTCCGAAGCCGTATTCGCAGCCTGGTGACCTTTATGAAACTCGTTTACCTCGATAAAAGGGACCGCGTTCGCTCTTGGGCGATCTTTCGGCACCCGCTCTATCTTCTCGGCGCGCTGGTGCTGTTCGCGTGCTTGCCGCTGTGGCACGACACCATCCAGGGCCGATTTGTTCTCGAGCCGCAGCACCGCGCCTTCGTCCGCGCGCTCGTTCCCGGGATGGTCACGCAGGTCTACGCCACCGAGGGCATGCAAGTCGCCGCCGGCGCACCGTTGCTTCAGATGAATAATCTTGCGCTCCGCTCCAACCAGGGCAAGACCGCGGCCGACTACGCCTCGGCCGGTGTGCGGGCGACGTCGGCGCTCCTGCATTACGCCGATTACGGCGCCGCAACTCAGGACCGCGACCGCCTTGCCGAACAGGTGCGCGCGGTCGATGCCCAGGCGGCGACTCTCGACGTGGCCAGCCCGATCGCGGGCGTCGTGCTTACGCCGCGCATGAGCGACCGGCTCGGTTCGCACGTCGCCGAAGGTACGGAGTTGGCAGAGGTCGCCGACCTCAACACGATGAAAGCGCGTATATTTGTGTCGGAGTATGATTTGCACCGGCTCCGGGTGGGGGCACCGGCAAAGATGATGGTCGAAGGCTCGACGCGCAAGCTGGACTCCAGCGTCGAATCGATCGCCCAGCGGTCTTCGGAAATAGACCCAAGCCTGGAACAGCCTGAGAAACTGAAGGGGCTAAGTGCTCCTAATTTCTACGTCGTAGACATCCCGATTGCGAACCCCGGTGGTGCGCTTAAGCCCGGGATGGTCGGCATCGCCCGCATTTACGGGCCGAGGCGCAGCTTGGTCGGATTGATGTGGGCTTCGGTCAGGCGAGGCGTGGTGCGGAAGTTCTGGTGAAAAAGGAAAAGGCCCCGACGGATCGGGGCCTTTTTCGAAAAGCAGTGGGATCAACCTCAGTTGGGGACGCGGGCGCGGCGAGCGCGGCGGGCGCGCTTTGACGGCGCAGAGCGGAGAGTATGCTTCGACGCGCTTGCGGTTGCCGGGGAAGCCGTCACTTCTTCCTTCACAACGTTGGCCTTCTTGGCGCTCTTGAGGGTGCTGATCAAGCTCTTCTTTTGGATGGACATTTTAGACTCTCCTCGCTGAATTTTGTCTTCCGTCCGACGCATTCCTATATTGCATGGCGCGTGCCAAACTGTGCGGCGCCTATGATTGCTCACCGAACTATCGAAATTGCGTCATGCGGCACGTTTCGGAGGCGAGGAGTGGCCGCCAAGGGCCGTGAAAATTCACCGATGGTTAAAAATTAACCACCGATGGGTTAATTTTTAACCGTTTTCACTCGATCTTGTGCTTCCGGCAGAGGTATTTCATCCGCTGTGGGTCCACTTTCAACAGCTTTGCTGCCGCGCTCTTCTTCCCGCCGGTCCGCCGCAGGGCCGCATTGATGTACGCCAGCTCGATCCGCTCGAGTTCGGCATCAAAATCGACGCCCTCTTCTGGGATCAGCATCGACTCCTGGCCGGCAGCGCTCGATTGCAGCATCTGCTGTGGCAAATGCTCCAGGGTTACCGTCGGGCTATTTACCATGACCACGATCCGCTGGAGCACGTTCTCCAGTTCACGCACATTGCCCGGCCATTTGTAGCCTTCCAGTAGTTCTAGGACGTCGGGCTTCAGCGTCTTGAGCGGCTTCTTTGCCGAGGTGCAGTAGATTCTGAGGAAGTGATCGACCAGCAGCGCGATATCACCGTCGCGCTCCCGCAGCGGCGGTACGATGATCGGCACCACGTTGATGCGGAAGTAGAGATCCTCGCGAAAGCGGCCCTTGCGGACGCAATCTTCCAGATCTTCGTTTGTCGCCGTGATGAGGCGGAAATCGATCTTCTGCGCATGGCGCGCCCCGAGCCGCTGGCTGACGCGCTCCTGCAACACGCGGAGCAGCTTGCTCTGCAAATGCGGGTTCAGCGTAGTGATTTCGTCGAGAAACAGCGTTCCGCCATGCGCCGTCTCGATAAGCCCAGGTTTGGCCGTGTCGGCGCCCGTGAACGCACCCTTTTCGTAGCCGAAAAGTTCGGACTCGATGAGATTTTCCGGCAGTGCCGAGCAGTTCAGGCAGATGTAGGGCTTGTCGGCCCGATCGGAGCACTGCACCACCGCCCGCGCGATCAGTTCTTTGCCGACGCCGCTCTCGCCCCGCAGCAGCACCGAAGCGTTGGTGTTGGCGACGGCCTCGATCGAGCCGTAGAGTTTTTGCATCGCAGCGCTGCCGCCGACCAAGCCGTAGAACGACACCTTTTGTTCCGCTTGGGCGATCACACGGCGGCCTTCGAGCTCAAGTGCGCGCTTTTCGAGGGCTCGAAGCAGGACAATTTTCAGTTCTTCAAAATTGAGCGGAACCAGAAAAAACTCATCCGCTCCGGCCTGTGCCGCCTTCAGCGGAAGCGTGCGCTGCGTCGTGCGCGTGAAGGCTGCCAGCACCAAATCGTCGCGCAGGCGGCGCATTTCCTCGAGCACTTCCAGACCGTCGCCCGGTCCATCGCCCACGCAATCCAGATCGAAAAGAACGGCATGCACCTCCGCGTTCTCAAACACGTTGCGAATCTCTTCTTCGTCCTTTGCTTGCAGAAAGCGGAACGTTGCGCCGAGATGTTCGCGAATGGCGCGAAAATGCTCGGGTTCGTCGGACACAAGGGCGACGAGATGTCGCTCGGCGTCAAGTTCGGGCAAGGGCAACTCCGTGGATAGGCGGGGGATTATACGGGATGCGTGTCGCGGCAGGGAAGAGGGCAAGAGGGACAGTAATGTTAAAATGCCAAACGTTCATCGCCGAGTCAGTGAGGCGTTGGCGTCGGCCTCATCATCAGCTCTTCAAACATCTTCGTAAACTTCGGCAAATTCACATCAAGCTGCGCGTGCACCAGCTTCACGTCTTCCGCGGGCTTTAGTTTGTCCGTCCACGTCAACGTGTCGCCATACGTGGGCCCGTGGTCGATGTTCACGTCCATGTACACGACTTTTTCCTTCGTGATGATGCTCGGATCGAGCCACGCGCACGACGCCAGCTCGTCCCACATGTAGTAGCGCTCTTGTGAAAATTTCGCGATGTACTGCGCCGCCGGATTCGGCGACTTCGCGATCGCATCGATCATTTCTTGCGTGAACATGGCTTTCAACGAAACGTCCACGGTCGTCACGTCGATCCGCGGCCAGTTCGCGCGAAACACGTTGTGCGCCGCCTCCGGATCGAACCAGAAATTAAACTCGTGCCGCGGGCTCGTCGAAAATTCCGGATCGTCGGTCTGCGGATTCAAGCTCCCGCCCATCATGACGATACCTTGCGTTAGTTCCGCGAAATGGGGATCGATCGCGATCGCCAGCGCGACGTTTGTCAGCGGCCCACCCTCGTAGATCGTCACCTCATGCGGATGCGCGTGCACCTGGCGGATCAAAAAATGCGCCGCGTCTTCGTCGAGTGCCTTTGTGTGCGGCGCGCCTTCGGGCATCGCCGGAATTACATACGGACCGTGCATTGGGGGAGTCGCTGGAACTGCGCCGGGAACGCTATCCTGTTGCGCTTGCACTCCCCACGCGCCGAGCCACTCCACTTTTCCGTAGAGTTGCAAGTAAAGCCGCGTCTCATCTTCTTTACGAACCAAAGGGAAGACAGCGCCGGGCACAACCGGAACATCGGTGCGGCCGATCAGTTCCAGCATGCGCAGCGTGTGGGCCACTTCCTCATCGCGCCATGCATTGCCGGTCACCATGGTCAGTCCCAGCACATCCACGTTCGGCGACAGCAGCAGCGCCATCATCGCCATCTGGTTCGACCCACCGGGGCCCGAGCCGTCCTGATCGACGATGATCATGCGCTTTTGCGCGAACGCATTTGGCGCAAGCGCGAGCAAGCTCACCGCAATCAAAATCGCGCCGGCAAACTTTGAAAAACACCCGATCCATTCCGCAGAAGTTCGGTTCATGGCTCGCCATTCTCGCACAACACGGAGTAATCTCAACTTTGTCGGCAATGACGGGGAGGGAAGACAATGGTGACAGATTGGTTCGCGCGCCCAATCCTGAATGTGACAGACGTCGAGGCCTCGCTTGGCTTTTACGTGGACAAGCTCGGCTTCACCAGTCCATGGCGCTACGATGACGATGGTCAAGCGCATGTTGCGCAAGTCGATCGCCAAAGCTCCGCGATCATCCTGGCCCGCTCATGGCCCGAGAACACTGGCAAAGGATTGATATTCGTTTCTCTGAACACTGAGCCTCCGACTCATGAAGCCGCGATTGCCGCGCTGGATTCGCTCCGCGCGGAATTCGAGGCCAAGGGAGTCAGGGTCAAAGATGGTTCGTGGGGGTATCGTCTTTTGGTCGTCGAGGATCTCGACGGCAACCAGCTCTTGTTCAACTATCCGCACGAGTCGTAGAGGGCGGACCTCCTAGCTGGCGGCTTTCGCAGTAGATCCGCGCAGAATCAAACTTGTTTCGAGTTCCATTTCCTTGCCGTTTTCTGAAACTTCTCGGCTTTCCGCCTCGCCCCGCAGCGCCTCGAACGCATATTTCGCCAGCTGCTTTTGCGACATGCGCACAGTCGTCAGCGGCGGCGTTGTAAATTCCGCCAAGCGAATATCGTCGAAACCGATGACGGACAATTCGCGAGGGACTGCGATGCCGCGCTCGTAGGCCTCGCGCATCACGCCGACTGCGGTCATATCGTTGGAGCACAAGATTGCTGTCGGTAGCTTTGAAAGCGAAGCTAACTCGGCGAAGGCAGCCACCCCGCCTTCCACCTTGTGGTCGCCGGTAACGATCAATTCCTGATCGACCGGTATGCCATTTTCTCCCATTGCCACTTCAAATGCGGTTCGCCGTGCCATCGCGGATTTCAAACTCGTCGGGCCGGTGACGAACGCAATGCGCTTGTGGCCTAATTCCGCGAGGTGCTTCACCGCTTCGCGTATGCCTTGCTGATAGTTCACGCGGATGTTAGTGATTCCGGCCGCCAGGGGACCGACATCGACGAATACCAGCGGGACTTTGCGGAAACGAAGATCCGCCACGAGCGCGTCTTCCATGCCGAAGGTCAGAATTGCGACGCCATCGACGCGACGCTCGATCATCCGCCGCACCGCCAATTCCATCCGCTTCGGATCGTGGACCGTCGAGGTCAGCAAAATTTCGTAGTGATTCTCGACGGCGATGTCTTCAAACGCCTGCACGATTTCTGGAAAGAACGGATTCGTAATCTCGGAAACGATCAAACCGAAGATGCGGCTCTTGCCCGACACAAGCGCGCGCGCCTGCGTGTTCGGGTAATAGCCCATGTCTTCGATGACTTTGAGCACGCGCTTGGCGAGCGCTGGATCGACCGTCGGCACGCGATTGATCGTCCGCGAGACTGTCGCGGTCGATACCTTCGCTCTTCTTGCGATTTCTCGAATATCCATGGAGTGTGACCTGGCCGAATTCTATTCCGTTGCGCTTAACCTGGTCGTGCTCTTTCCAGCAGTGTAAGCACAAATATCCACGTAGCCGAGCCAAAATTCAATTTGTGCCCACCCGTAGACTTGGCGCACAGGTTCGGATGCGATGAAGCGTTACCACGTCACTCGAACGAGTGATATCGCTTGTCTCGGTAGGTCGAAGCGCAACTCCACACTATTGTTTTGTGGTGTCACCCATTCCGGCGACGACAGGAGCTGTAGTTGTCCCGCAGCTTCCAGTTCATGGTATTGCTTTTCGGAGGGTTGCTGCGGCGAACCCATGGCCTTCCACGCTTCAAACGCGTTGCTGTGTGTCGCATCGATTCGGAAGTGTTCGACCAGCACGCGTTTTGCTTGCGGGAGGCCATCGATCCTGAGTTCGATTCGGGCTGAGGGCGCCGCGAGATCGTCATCGTGATAATTCCAGACGAGCGCGTCGGCCTCATGCTCTTTGCGTGTCGCAACCACCGAAACGTCAGCTGCCCCGCGCACGCCTGACTTCAAGATGTCGCTCGTGGTCAAAGCGCCGGAGCTTTGCGCTTCGATTTGCTCTCCGCCGAGCAGGCCCATCATGCGAAATATGTTGAGAACGGGCTTGTCGATTCCGTTGGTCGCCATTTCGCGGAATCCGGCGAAATAAGGCTGGTCTTCGAATTCAAATGACCAGTTCACGGCTGCGCGAATTTGAACTCCTCGCTGGACGGCCAGCTCGTGAATTCTCGCCAGAACTTCGGCGGTGTACGAGGCATATAGAGGCCCGTTGCGATATCCATTCTGCGGATTTTGCTCCGCGGAGCATGCCGCGCAGCCCTCGGGATCGGATTCGCCAAGAATAATCGGCGTCGCCTTCCACTCGGGAAACGAACCGACAATCTGAAATCCTTGATCGACGGCGGCGAGTTGGCGCGAAATGCCCATCTGTACGTGATCGCCAAGCCACTTCGGTGAGCCCTTGGGATGAAAGCTCACGAACTCGAGTCGCGTACCGGTCTTGCCCGTCGCGAAATTTTTGCCGTGCGCGCAGTGCTCCAGAAAATCGTGCAGAAACGCGATCGCCTTCGGCGAGCCGGGGCCAGTGCTGTCCGGGCCTCCGATGTGCGCTTGCGGCAGCGCACGCAAAACTCCGTCTACGGAAAAATCGTAGAGCTTGAAATATTCTTCCGGCGTCCCATTCCAATAAGGAATGTCAGGCTCGTTCCAGACTTCCCAGAGCCACGACTTCACTTCGTCGTCGCCGTAGCGTTCGCGCAGGTGTTTCGCAAATTGAAAAACAAGCTCCGACCATTTCGCGTAATCCTTTGGCGGATACGTCCAGCCGGTGAAGATATTTCCCTTCGGAAAAGTATGACGATACGGATCGGGATGCGTCGAAAGCGCTTCGGGCATGAACCCGAGTTGCACAAGAGGCTTCACGCCAGTCTCGTGAAACGTGTCGAAAATGTGGTCGAGGATCGTCCAGTTGTAGATGGGCTTTCCGGA
>DATAMU010000166.1:0-3230 GCA_036266605.1 Candidatus Acidiferrum sp.
CTGAAGACGTTACCGCCGTCGTAAAAAACCACACCGCCGAGATTGTCGATGAGCTTGATCGGAAAGCGCGCTTCAGAATTGATGACCGCCAGCATGCGGCCGCCATCAGGAACGCTAATCAATGTGCAGGTCGATGAATCACTTGGGTTCGAGCAGACCGGCACTGGGCGCTGCGGACCGGCGCCGTTGATCGGGAATCCGCGAAGCGAATCCGCGCCACCGGTGAAGAAGCGCTCGCTCAGCGGCACATATCCGTTGTCGCCGAATCCCGCCGCGAGTCCCAGTCGAAATTGATTCGCCCATGTCAGCCAAGGTTTTACCGGGCGATAGAAAGATGTCTGCCCGAGGAAGCGGACGAAACTGCTGCTCGATCCGAACGAGGTCGGCGTCACGCCAAAATTGAAGGTCTGATACCAGCCGCGGTGGGCGTCGAGCGGATTGTCTCGCGTGTCGCGGATGTATTGCGTGTAAATCGTCGAAAGTTTGACGCGCTGATCCTGTGGAAGGACGAGCTGCGGAATGACGATGTTGCTCAGGTCAGTCCGCGCGTAGCTGTATCCCGCGACGACTTTTTGCGTGTGCCTTCTGTCGAGCTGCCGCTCGATTTGAAACGATGCCTGTTGCAGCAAAGCCGTGTAGATCGGATTTTCCGTGGTGCGCTCGGTCGAAATCGAGAACAAGGAGGACCACGCCGAGCCGTGCAGATATGGGTCAGCGTAGGTCAGCCCCAGCCGCTGGTCGAGGCGCGACGCGACCAAACTCAGCGTAGCGGTTTCGGCCTTTCCCCGCAGATTGTGGCGCGTGAACAAGAGCGATCCGCGTGGACCGATGAAACTCTTTTGACTGACGCTGAATTTGTTCCCCAGACTAACTGGTGGGAGGCCTGGAACGACAACTGCTCCAACCGGGATGTTTCCGTTTCGCGGGATGATTTCGAGCCCACCGCCTAAATCCAGCGAATTGCGGCGCGACTCGTGGAGGCGAATCACGACAATCTGCTGACCTTGTGCGTCCGTCGTTTCACTGACGGGCGCAACGCTAGCCCAATCGAAAACGCCCACGCTATAGAGATCGCTTTCGGACTTCAGTAGCTTCTCTTGACTAAGCAGGTCGCCGGATTGAACATTTTTATCTGTGATCGAACGAATGAACTCCGGTTTGGTGTGATCGTCACCCAACAAAAGAATTTCGCCGACCTTTTCGCCGCGACCTTCGTCAATTTTGAAAACGACGTCAACCAGGTCGGTGTCGCCATCGACCGCCGTAACCTTGGATTCGAATTGAACGTTCGGATAGCCGTGGTTCAAATACCACGCAGTGATGTGATTGCGATCGCCCTCGAGCAGGTGCGGAGAGAATGGTTTCCCGGCGCCGAGTTGAAGCTCCGTGTCCTTCCCTTTCAATTCCGTCGGTTCATTCGAAGGGTTGACGATTGCGAGGTTGCGGACTTTCGCTTGCGGGCCTTCTTCAATCTGAAACGCAACATCGATGTCCGGCTCGTGGTCCGTTACGACAGGGGTGACGGTCGCCTTCGCGAAGCCCACGTTGCGATACATAGTCGTGAGCGACGCCGCACTCTTCTTCAATAAATCCTGGCTGTACTTTCCGCGATTGAGGATGGGCTTCGCATGGCGGATCACTATGTGCGATTGCAACTGCTCCCTCGTGAAGTACTTGTTGCCCGTAAAGCTGATTCCTGTGACTTTGTGCTTCGATCCTTTTTCGACGTTGTAAACGATGTTGACGTGATCGGCTTGATTGCTCACATCCGTGCGAACTTCCACATCGAAAAAACTTTTTGCCTGGAAATACGAGACGAGATTGCGCTGCCCTTCATCGATCAGATCCTGATCCACGGAATTTTCCTGATATACAGGGATTAGTTTCTTGAGCGTCTTGTGCCAAATGCGCGCGCCTTCGACCTTGATCGCAACCGTCGGTCCGGGATCGATCGTGAGCGCCAAGTTCACGCGATTCGTTTCGCGGTCGTACGTTGGACTCATGCGGACGTTCGGCGCCAACCGTCCAACTTTTCTAAAATGCGCTCTCAAGCGCTCGAGTGATTTATCGATACGCGTCCTCGAGTAAGCCACTCCGGGTTTCAACGACGTAAAACTGATCTTCGACGGAAGCGAAGTCAGCATGCGCTGAATATCCGCGGCCTCTTGCGGCGTCACGCCCTCAATGTTCACTTCTCCCACTTTGGCGCGCGGGTAGATGTCGCAATCAAACGCGATGTTTACGAGACGATGCGCATCGTCGACTTTTATAAAGCTCGAAACCGCCGCTGCGAAATATCCCTGCGTCGCGAAATATTTCTGTAGCGCGTCTTCTTTGTCGGCAAGCTCGTCTTTGACAAACGGCGCATCCAGCGGAATGTTCACGGCCTGGAGCATCTGTGTGTACGACGCAGCTTTGCGCGCCCCGGGAAATGTGATCAAGCCAACCTTGTAAACCGGCGGCAAGAGAAACAGAACGCGCAATCCATCCGGAGTGAATTGAATGCTGACTTGGACCGTCTTGAATTTTCGGGTTGCGCGCAGCGCCGCGACGCTCGCTTTGATCGCATCCATCGAAAACGGTTTGCCCTGTTCCTGTTGGATCAGCCCGCGGAGTTGATCGACATCAAACGAAGGCTGAACGGCGATTTCAACCTTGTTGACAGTCCTACCCTGAAATGCCGCGTTCGGATCGACCTCCGCAGTCTTCTGATTTTGAGCCTGGACGGTTCTTAGGAAACACACATGCAGCGTCAGAGAACAGACGAGCAGCCCGACGAGGCGCCATGGCCGTCCATTCATGCGCTCGTTCCCGTAGCCTTCAGTTCTCGCCACGCCGTATCGGTCTCCGCGCCAATCAACAAGACAAGGTTCGCAAGATAGATCCACAGCATCAGCACGATGAAACCCGCCAACGCCCCATATAAGGTCGGCATATTCGACCCGTGAGCGAGGTAGATCTCAAACAAGGTCGTCGCACCGATGAAAGACAACGCTACGAGCAAAGTGCCGGGCGTCATCCATCTCCACGGATGCTTCACGTCAGGCAAGAAGTGATTGATCAAATTGATTCCGAGGCACATCACCACGAGCGTCGCAATCCATCGCACGAATCGCCACTGCATCTGGAAAAAGACGAAAAACTGAAGGTCGTGCGACACCGTCACCGCCATCAGATGTCCAAGGTTCCACAGGCCGAAGCACACGAGCAGAAACAAGGCGGCGAGAATC
>DATAMU010000167.1:0-1610 GCA_036266605.1 Candidatus Acidiferrum sp.
TTGCAGCGCTTGGCGCGCGCGTTGAATTATTCGGAGTCATTGGTCCCGGTAAAGCTCCAATCGACGAACCGGGCGAGTCGCTGCGCAAGGATCTACGCGCCGCGAATATTTCCGACAAAGGCGTCATCTCCGACTCGCGACGCATTACCACCGTCAAGACACGCATCATCGCTCGCCATCAACACATCGTTCGTGTCGATCGCGAACGACGCGAGCCGCTTCATCCCGACACGCAAGGAAAACTTCTTCGCGTACTCTCAGCTTCTCTGAAAAATCTCGACGCTCTAATTCTCTCCGACTACGACAAAGGCATCATCACCGACGATTTCGCCGACAAAGTTCTCGGCGCAGCCCACAAACTCAAGGTTCCCGTGTTTATCGGGCCGAAACGCTCAAAGCTCTACGCCTACCGAGGCGCAAGAGCGATCGTCTGCAATGCGAAAGAAGCCGCACAGTTTCTGGCGCAATCGCTCACCGATGAAAAGTCATTCGACGATGCAGGTCGCAAATTGCTCTCGCACTTCGGCTGCGAGTCCGTTCTGATCACCCGCGGCGAAAAGGGCATGACGCTGTTGGAGGAATCGACGGCGCGACCGCTACATATTCCCGCGACGAGTTTTGAAGTGACGTATGCGCGCGTCGGGAAATCCGGAATCGATCACGGGTCCAATGGCCGCCAGGTTTTCGATGTTACCGGCGCGGGCGACACGGTGCTCAGTGTTCTCGCACTCGCGGCCGCTGCTGGAGCGCCGCTCCCCGATGCGGCGAGGCTTGCCAATGCAGCCGCCGGCGTCGTCGTCGGCAAACTCGGCACAGCTAGTGTCGCGCCTGACGAGTTGCTGCATCTGCTCAACGAGCTGAGCCGCTAACTCGAGCAGACGAAATTTCACGGAATTGAAAAAGAAGAATCGATCGAGAAAGAGGCAATAGAAAAAACGTTCTGGCTGTTGTGGGGCGGACGTTCTCAAGAAATAGAAGAAACGAATCCGAATCGGCTGTTTAGGCTGGGCGGATTCAGCGCGAAAAACTAGCCTTCGAGTGCGCCGCCGGCGCCTTTCGGCAGCTCGATTTCGTATTTGGTGCGCGCCTTCTCGGCGTGCAATTCCAGAGCGAAGCCGATCAACTTGTCGAGTAGGTCGCGAAATGAAATCCCGCTCGCTTCCCAAAGCTTGGGATACATGCTGATCGAAGTGAAGCCGGGAATCGTATTCACTTCGTTGAGGAATAATTTTCCGCCGGCGCGTTTCTCGAGAAAGAAATCGACGCGAGCCATGCCGCTCAGTTCCAGCGCTCGAAACGCTTGCACAGCAAGCTTCTGAATCGTCTTGATCTGTGGAGGTTTAAGCTTCGCCGGAATCAAGAGCTGCGTACCGTCTTCGAGATATTTCGCGGTGTAATCGTAGAACTCGCGATGCGGCACAATCTCGCCGGGAATCGAAGCTTTCGGATCGTTGTTGCCGAGCACGGAAACTTCGATCTCGCGCGCCGCGACCGATTTCTCGACAAGAATTTTCATCGCGAATTCGGAAGCAAGATTCAACGCGGGCGCAAGTTCCGCTCGCGAATGTACCTTCGTCATTCCGACCGACGAGCCTAGCGCCGCCGGCTTC
>DATAMU010000168.1:0-4117 GCA_036266605.1 Candidatus Acidiferrum sp.
CGTCGCATCCGCTTTGCTGGTCGCCGTGATCGTAATTCCGCCGCCCGGCGAATTCGGCGCAACATACGTGGCCGTCGTCGCACCCTGCGCGCTGAACGTCCCGCTGCTCGCAGTCCACGTCACGCCCGCGCCACCGGCATCGTTCGCCACTGTCGCCGTCAACGCCAGCGATTGCCCAACCGCCAATCCAGTCACCTTCGGCGAAATGGTCACTCCAATTCCCGACGGCGGCGGCCCACCTGAAGTGATCGTGATCGTGGCCGATGCCGATTTCGTCCCATCGCTGACCGACGTCGCCGTCAGCGTCACCGTCGCCGGATTCGGCGCCGCTGCCGCCGCCGTGTACGCGATCGCCGTTCCCGATGCGCTCGTCGTCGCAGACAGCGATCCGCATCCGCCGGCCGTCGCGCAAGATGCCGCCCACGTCACGCCCTTCGCCGCACCGTCATTGCTCACCGTCGCCGTAAAACTCTGCGTCGCGCTCGTCGCGACCGATGCCGTCGTCGGCGTCACTGTCACCGACACGCCGGTGGCCCCGCCGCCACCGTCGCCGACGCCGGAACTCGACCCACCTCCGCATCCGCCCAAAATCGCCGTCCCTGCCAGCGACATCGCCACAGCCAAAAACATCCGTCCGACACGTTGTGAACGCACTCGTATCACGTCTCTTCTCCAGTAAGTTCGTCGTTCCAGTTTGCTGCGCGTCACGCAGCGCGTAGCTTCCAGGGAGGCCCCGGAAGCGACCTGTTTTGTTTGTTAGATTCGCCGTCGATCAATTTGGGCTGCGGAGCCGGGGGACTGCTGGCTCCACAAAATGCGCGTATCCATGATCCGTAAGAAGGGTAGCGGCGCCCTCCCAGGGAAGAAGGCCGTACCCAAGCGAAACTTAGATGCTTCAGTTTACCCCAAGGGTGGCCGCCTCGTCGCCGTCGCGACCTGCGCTATACTTCACGCCACGAATGCCCCTCAGCCCTGGCAGCAAGCTCGGTCCATACGAAATTCAGTCCAGCCTCGGTGCTGGCGGAATGGGCGAAGTCTACAGCGCGCGCGACACGCGACTCGACCGCATCGTCGCCATCAAAATTCTCCCCGAGCATCTCTCCGAAAAACCCGAAGCCCACGCCCGCTTCGAACGTGAAGCCCGCGCCGTCTCTTCCCTCAATCACCCGAACATCTGCCAACTTTATGACGTCGGCGAACAAAACGGCGTCCGCTACATCGTGATGGAATATCTTCAGGGAGAAACTCTCGCCGATCGCCTGAAAAAGGGCCCGCTCCCGCTCGAGCTCCTCACGCGCGTCGGCGCCGAAATCGGCGACGGCCTCCAGTGCGCGCACCGCAGCGGCATCGTCCATCGCGACCTCAAGCCCGGCAACATCATGCTCACCAAGTCCGGCGCAAAAATTCTCGACTTCGGTCTCGCAAAAGGCGGCGCCGTCAGCGGCAGCGCGCACGACCTCATGGTGACGCTTTCGTCTCCCGCGCTTTCCGATCCGCTCACCGCGGAAGGCTCGCTCGTTGGCACCTTTCAATACATGGCGCCCGAACAGGTCGAAGGCAAAGAGGCCACTACGAGCAGCGATATCTTCAGTTTCGGTTCCGTCCTCTACGAAATGGCGACGGGCAAGCGCGCCTTCGAAGGCAAAAGCCAAATCTCTGTCGCTTCTTCAATTCTCGAAAAGGATCCTCCGCCGATCGTCTCCGTTTTTCCAGCGGCTCCGCCTTCTCTCGATCACGTCGTCCGCGGCTGCCTCGCAAAAGATTCCGACGCGCGCTGGCACAGCGCCGGTGACGTCGCGCGCGAACTCCGCTGGATCGGCTCCAGCAGCGCATCAACATCGCAATCCGGCACAATCGCCGCGCCCGCGCTCCCGGTTGGACGACGCATGCGCGAACGCATTGTCTGGGCCGCACTGTGCGTAGCCTTGCTCGGCGTCGTCATCTGGTTCGCGTCACGTCCCTCGCCCACAACTCCGATCATCCATTCCTCAATTCTCCCGCCGCCCGACACCGCTTTCGATTTCGACGGTGACTTCTCCGGCCCGCCCGTCATCTCCGCCGACGGTACACAGGTCGCCTACTGTGCTCACAGCGCGAAGGAACGAGACGCAATCTGGATTCAGCCTCTCGATTCCAACGCCCCCAGAAAGCTCGCTGGCACCGATGGCGCGACCTTTCCGTTTTGGTCGCCCGACGGCCTGTCGATCGGTTTTTTCTCCGATGGAAAACTCAAAACCATTCCCGTCGCCGGCGGCCCTGTCACCACGGTCGCCGACAGTCCAAACCCTCGCGGCGGCGCATGGGGAGCGGACGACACCATTGTCTACACTCCTGATTATCGTGACGCTTTGTGGATCGTTCATCCTCATCAAGCCGACGCCAAGCGCCTCACATCTCTCGATCAAAATCTCCATAGCACCCACCGCTGGCCCAGCTTTCTTCCCGACGGTAAGCATTTCCTCTTTCTCGCAACGAATCACGGCGGCGCTTCCTTAAACAAATACGGCGTCTACATCGGCTCCACAGACAGCAACCAAAGTAAGCTCGTTATTTCCAGCGATTCGGCGGGTCAATATGCGGGCGGCTATCTGCTATTCCATCGAGAGTCCCAGCTGATGGCTCAGAAAATGAATCCGAGAGACGGAACTCTGTCGGGCGCGCCCATGACTCTCGTCGACAGGGTCGACTACGACCCCGGAACCTGGCACACCACATTCACTGCTTCCTCCAATGGTGTGCTGCTCTATCAGGGCGCGACGGTGAAGTCCGGCTACAACTTCATGTGGCTCGATCGCAAAGGCAACATCGTCGGCAAGGCCGCGGACTCCCTCGCATACAACGGCGAACGAATTTCTCCCGACGGCAAGCGCGTCGCCGTGGCATTGGGCGATCCCAAGCCCGACATCTGGATTCTCGACCTCGCTCGCGGTTCCCGCACGCGACTCACGTTTGATAATGGCATCCACTCCATGCCCTCATGGTCCGGCGATGGACAGCGCGTCCTGTATGTCACACAGCTGGGCATGAATGACGCCAGCGGTTCCAGCATTCGCGCAAAACAATCCTCCGGGACTGGGCAAGAGGAGATCGTGCTCGACGGCACGAACCCTTCAACCGGCTTGTTCACTTTCCTCTGGCCGCAATGGACGCCCGACGGAAAGTATCTCGCCTATCAAAAACAGAGCGGCCCAACGAATGCCACGTTCTGGGCTCAACCAACGTCAGGCGATCAGAAGCCTGTCCTTGTCCTTCAGCCGCAATCGCCGCAGGGCAGAATCGTTCAGACGCGCCTTTCGCCCGACGGCCATTGGCTCGCCTACACTTCTACCGATTCCGGACGTGAAGAGGTTTACGTCACGACATTTCCAACGGCTTCCGGTCGTTGGCAGATTTCGCAGAATGGTGGCGGCTATCCGTTCTGGCGCGGCGACGGTAAGGAATTGTTTTTCGCCGGACTGCTCGACGCCACAGCCTACGCTGTCGAGTTGAAGATCAACGGCACGCAGCTGGAGTCAGGCATCCCGCAGCCTTTGTTCGTTGTACGCAACACTTCTTCGGTCGGCACGCTTTTCGACGTCGCACCCGACGGCCAGCGTTTTCTCGTACCGATGACGCAAAGAGAAAACGCCGACGTCCCCTTATCCCTGGTCACCAACTGGCCCGCACTGCTGAACAAATAACTCGACAGCGCGCGACCTCAGTACCGAACTGGTCGGCGGGCACATGAGCCGCTTTTCGTGTATCGGATCTCCATGCCTCGGCGGGATCCTGAGCGACCACGCGGTCCGACCTGTCCGAGGCGGCGATTTGACGCTGCCGCTACGAGAAAAGATGGCGGATGTAGTTGCGGACGCGGTTGACGACGGAGTCGTTTTGTTGCGGTGCAGGTTTCGCGGCTGGTTGTGCTCCTTGCTGGGTTGATGGATTTGCCGCCGACGGTTGCACAGGGCCGACCTTGGCCGTTGTGCTGACAGGTCTTACATCGGAAACGTTTTTGGCTACGGGCGTTTCGCCTTCGACCTTACCTTGGAAAATCAGGGTTGGTTTTACGCGCACTCGGCGCACAAGCATGATGAACTTCGGATCGAAGTTATCGGCCGGCGCGGCAGCTTTGGCG
>DATAMU010000169.1:0-12310 GCA_036266605.1 Candidatus Acidiferrum sp.
CAACGATTCTAAATCGTTATGAAAACAAGCTCCAAACGACAGTATATCCAGATCCGCTAGGTGCGAAGAGGAATTCTCGGCCTTTGGTCACTCGGGATTTTATTGGGAAGATTCGGGCGGAACTTTCTACGCAACGATTATATCACAACGCGTTTTTGCGACTTGGAGTTTAGCGACGCGGCATAGCGTAGCTGGAGTGTTAGAAGCCTTCTTGGGTAAGGCGCTCGATGGTGATTGACCGCTCTTTTTGTGCGGCTTCGTTTGCGACGGTTGAAGCGCGCGCGGCCAGGTGCTGTTCGATGTATTTGCCGAGGATGTCGCCTTCGAGGTTTACGGCGTCGCCGGGTTTGCGGTCGCGGATGTTCGTATGTTCGAAGGTGTAAGGAATGACAGCGATGGAAGCGACGTTGCCCGACCAGTGCGCGACGGTAAGGCTTATGCCGTCAATGGTGATCGAACCCTTAGGAACGACGTAGCACGCGAATTCCCCGGGAACCTGCACGCCGTAGATCCAGCTTTCGCCTTCCGCTTGCAAAGCCGTCACGCGGCCGATGGTATCGACGTGGCCTAAGACAAAATGTCCGCCGAATTCCTTGCCGGCGGTTAGTGGTTGCTCGAGATTGACGCGCGCACCTTTTCGCAAGCCGGCTGCGCCTGCACCGAACGTTGTTTTGTTGACGGTCTCGCCGGAGAGGTCGGCAGAGAAGCGCGCGTTTTCGAGTGCGACGACGGTGAGGCAGCAGCCGTTGACGGCGATGCTGTTGGAGACGGCGAGAGAATTAGCAAGCGTTGGCGCATGGATGGTGACACGACCGCCCGCGCCGGTAAGCGTTAGCGATTCGATCGTGCCGAAGTGTTCGATGATGCCGGTAAACATGTTGGAATCTTACCGCAAGGGCGGCGTGGAACGGGGCGCCACACAGATCGAGCCCAGCGAAGTTGCAAACGCGATGCCGGGCCGGTGAGCGTGAAAAATGAGATGCGCGAATCTTTAGCGATACGGATCGCGAAGATAGCCCTCGACGCTAAAATCGGGACCATACTGGTTCAGGCGCAGGCGTTGCAGCGAAAGATTCGGAGCTGTGGCGAGATGAGCGAGAGGGACGCCGGCGTCGCCCGCGAATTTTGGCGCGAAGAAGAGCGCAACCTTGTCTACAAAATTGCCCGCGAGCGCGACACCGTTGAGCGTGGGGCCGGCTTCAAGAAGGACGCTGATGATTTCGCGCCGCGCGAGTTCGGTGATGACGGCGGCGAGATCGATGCGTCCGCGCCACGTGCTCGCGCGAACGATTTCAACTCCGGCATTTTGCAGCTTGCGCGCTTTGGGCGATTCGAGTTTCGCATGAGTGAAGACGATGAGATCGTCATCAGCGGTTTTCACGATGCGGCTATTCGTGGGAATGCGGAGTTTGGAATCGAGGATGATCCGTTGAAGACGCCTGCGGCGTTCGAGTCCGCTGCGATCGGTGAGAAACGGGTCGTCGGCGATGATCGTGCCGACGCCCGTGAGCAGCGCATCGGACGCGTGGCGCATGCGGTGAACTTCGGCGCGCGATTCTTCCGACGTGACCCATTCGCGATTCGGCTGAGAAGTCTTGCTTGGCTTTTTAAGCGCGAGCTGACCGTCGAGAGTGAGCCCAGACTTCAGCGTGACGAATGGTTTTTTCGCCCGAATATAACGTGCGAAAGCTTCGTTGAGGGGTTGCGCTTGTTCTTCCCGCACGCCGCTGACAACTTCGATTCCTGCGGAGCGAAGACGCTCGAAGCCGCGGCCCTCCGTCGCGGGATTCGGATCCTGCATTGCGGCCACAACCCGCGTGACGCCCGCGGCGATGATCGCTTCGGTGCATGGACCGGTGCGGCCTGTGTGGTTGCACGGCTCAAGCGTGATGTAGAGCGTCGCGCCTTGCGCTTTGGCCCCGGCAGCTTTGAGCGCCACGGTTTCGGCGTGATCGCGATACTCGTATTGATGAAATCCCTGACCGACGATTTCGCCGTCGCGAACGATGACGCAACCGACCGTCGGGTTCGGACTCGCGAGGCCGACGCCTTTGCGCGCGAAGTCGAGCGCGTGGTCCATGAAGCGAATGTCGTGTGAGTTCACGATGCGTCAGTCGAAAAGGGAATTAGCGTAAGTTTCGGCGTCGAATGGAACGAGATCGTTGATCTGCTCGCCGGTGCCGACAAAACGGATCGGCAGGCCGAGTTCTCGCGCGATCGCGACGACGATGCCGCCCTTCGCGGTGCCGTCGAGCTTCGTGAGAATGATGCCGGTAACGCGAACGGATGATGTGAATTCGCGCGCTTGTGTGAGGCCGTTTTGTCCCGTTGTGGCGTCGAGGACGAGCAACACGTCGTGCGGCGCGCCGGGAATGACTTTTGCGGCGGTACGCTTCATTTTTTCGAGCTCGGCCATGAGATTGGATTTTGTGTGCAGACGGCCTGCGGTATCCACGATCAGAGCATCGGTGGAGCGCGCCTTCGCGGCGGCGACGGCGTCGTAAACGACAGCGGCCGGATCGGCCCCGGATTTTTGCTTGATGACTTCAATGCCGTTACGATGCGCCCAGATTTCGAGCTGCTCGACGGCAGCCGCGCGAAAGGTGTCGGCGGCGCAGAGCATCACGCTGAAATTGTCTTTGCGCAGTCGATTGGCGAGCTTGCCGATACTGGTGGTTTTCCCGGCGCCGTTCACCCCGACGACGAAAATTACGCGCGGCCCTTTGCCATTGGCTGAAACAGTAGAGGCCGATGCCGGACCCGCGAGAGGACCTGCCGATGACGGAACGTTTGCGGCCGAGGCGTTGAGAATTTTCATGATGTGCGATTTGATTTCGCGCTTGACCTGATTGCCATCAGAAAGAGCATTTCGTTCGAGTTTTTCGCGGACAGACTCGAGAATCTCCTTTGTGGTGCGCACGCCCAGGTCGGCCGAGAGCAGCGCCGTCTCGAGCTGTTTCAGCAGCGACGCATCGATTTTCTTTTCGCCCTGAAAAATATTGTCGACCGTCTCGGACA
The DNA here is from genome assembly GCA_036266605.1 of Candidatus Acidiferrum sp. GTDB lineage: Bacteria > Acidobacteriota > Terriglobia > Acidiferrales > UBA7541 > Acidiferrum. The sequence continues at coordinate 3,019 of DATAMU010000169.1, forward strand.
GCACGGCTTTCGTCTTGGTGACGGAAGCTTTGAGCTTTTCGAGAAGTGTCGGCTCCGGCTCGTTTTTGCCGAAAAGTGAAATCATAAGGGCGCTCGAAATGTCGTTAAGGCAACACAAAATTGTAGCAGAAGGCGGCTTGCGGCATTGAATCGACGCCGCCGCACGAATTCGCGCCGCGCCCTAGGCGACAAAATCCAAAACCGCGCAGTTCGCATACAAACGAACACGGCGCCTGAGAGCTCCGCAACCTAGTTTTTTTGATGTGATATGGAGAGGAGCGCCCGCGCGCCTACCACGTGGAAATCGCTCTGCCTCAGACCTGAACTTCAACCGCGCTCAGCCGCAGGCGCCCGTTGGTCACCGCCGCATCGAGCGCGTTCACAACCACCGTATCGAACTTCGATCCTGCAAGCGCCTTGATTTTTCCTAGCGCGTAATCCAGATCCATCGCGGATTGATACGGCCGGTTCGTGGTCATGGCGTCCAGCGTGTCGGCGACGCCGATAATGCGTGCCATCATCGGAATCTGCGGCGCCGTGAATCCATACGGATAACCGCGTCCATCCATGTGTTCGTGGTGCAATTCGATGCCAGGCAACATTTCCTTGAGCTGCGAGACCGGACGCATGATGTTCGCGCCCTTCACCGTGTGCTGCTTCATCAACGCGAATTCTTCCGGCGTCAAGGCGCCCGGCTTTTTCAGCACGCGATCTTCGACACCGATTTTGCCGACGTCATGCAGCAGCGCCGAAATGCGTAGCGTTTCGATCTCGGGGTCTGACAAGCCAAGCTCCCGCGCGATGAGCGTCGAATACTTCGCCACGCGACCCGAGTGACCACGCGTGTACGGATCCTTTTCGTCGATGGCCGCCGCCAACATTCGGATCGAGCCAAGGAACAGCTCGCGATTCACCTCGGCCGATTCCTTCAGCTTCTCGATGTACTCTTCGATGTCGCCGGCCATTTTGTTGAAGTTTTCGGCGAGCTCGCTGATCTCCGATGCGCCTCGCACGGCCGAGCGCTGATGGAATTCGCCGCGGCTGATGGCGCGGGTGGAAGCAGCCAAGCCGCGAATCGGAGTGCTGATGCCGACCGCAAAGAAATATCCCAGCAGCAAAGCAGAAAGCGTCACCACCGTTACGAACGCCAGCGCCTGGCGGTTCAATTCGTTCACGCCGGCATCAGCGCGCGCTTGCTTCAGGCTGCGTTGCGCGATGACCGCCCAGTTCGCATCCGGAAACGTGCTGTAGGTGCCGATCATCTCGATGTTGCGATTCTTGTGTACTTCCGTGTAGCGGATCGTGGCTGTTGTGCGCAGATCCTTTGGCAAGTTCACGACTTGTTCGACGATGCGCGAGGAGTCGCCACCACTGGCGTCCGCGCCAGGAACGAAATTTTTCGTGTCGGGATGCGCCACGATGTGTCCGGCGTGATCAATGACGAATACAGCTCGACCGCGCACGCTGTCATCCTGCAAGAGCCGCAAAATGGGCTCCAGCGAAATTACTGCCGCCAGCATTCCCGTGAAGTGATCGTTGAGATCTTTGAGCGGTACCGCGATGACGAACGCCGGCCGGTTGTCCGGCGCGAGCGCCAATGGATCGCTGCGGAAGGGAAGCGACTGCGCCGACGCCTGGAATGCCCGCTGCAACGCGCGGGCGACAAACGGATCCTGGTCGGCTCGGAAATTTCCTTGCGACGCAACCGTGCCCTTGCCGTACTTTCCCACCGCTGTCAGATACAAAAACGTGTCGCGGTTGCTATCGGTGAAATTTTCCAGCAGCCGCGTCACCTTGGGCTCGTTGACGGCGCTTTCGACGTCGTCGCTCAGACCCATCAAATTCATGATCTGGCGTTCGCTGACAAGCTGTTGTGTCAGGTTCGACTGGAACAGCTCAATTTCGCGCGCCAGCGAGCGCGTCAAATCGGCCTGCTGCACAAGCTCGGTGTTGATGAGCTTGTCCTGGCTCAGCTGGAGCACCTGGCGGTGATAGAGCAGAATCGGCACCGCGCCGACGAGCAACATCGCACCCAGCACGAGCCACAAGATGCGGACGCGGCCAGTGCGGAGACGTTGCAATCGAGATGCGTTCAGGGCGGACATGTCCTGCTATAAGTCTAGGGAATCGCGACGGAGGTATCGCCCGTACAGAGGTACAGGCGATGCGCATGTGCAACTGGACCGGACGTACCAGAGTGGAACGAAAGCGCAGCAGCGACGCGGCTAACACCTTTTGAATCAGTAGTCTGTGGCCGCGGCTTACGTCGGAGCTCGCGAGGCCCAGCCGCGGTTTTCGCGCCTATTCCTTCTTCTGCCGTCGCTCCATGATCTCGCGAATCGCGGCGCGCGGACTTTGCTCGCCGCGCAAGATCGCTTCGACCTGCGTTGTGATCGGGAGTTCTACCGTGCGTTCTTTGGCTAAGGCGAGGAGAGGCTTCGCGGTGTCCACGCCTTCGGCGACGCCGGTCATTCCCGCCAAGATGTCGTTGAGGGGGCGACCTTTTGCCAGTTCGATGCCGACAAACCTGTTGCGGCTGAGGGTGCCGTTGCAAGTGAGAACGAGATCGCCGAGGCCGGCGAGGCCGCTGAGGGTCTCGGGACGCGCGCCAAGTGCGGCGGCGAGTCGCGCCATCTCCGCCAGGCCGCGTGTGATGAGCGCAGCCAGGGTGTTCGCGCCAAGATTGAGTCCCTGGCACGTCCCGGCAGCGATGGCGATCACATTCTTCATCGCGGCGGCGAGTTCGACACCGAGCACATCGTCGTTGCTATACAGGCGAAAATTCGGCGCCGCGAATTGCTCCTGTAAATCTGTGGCGAGCGCGGTATCGGCCGCCGCGATCACGACCGCAGTCGGCGAGCCTTTTGCGACTTCGAGCGCGAAGGACGGCCCCGAGAGCACAGCAACGCGCGAGCTCGGGATTGCACTCGCGATGACTTCGCTCATCCGCGCGTGCGTGCCTGGCTCAAGCCCTTTTGTCGCGCTCACCACAACAGCATCCGGCGAAATCGCATCCGTGGCTGCGGAATAGACTTTGCGCGCGTGTGTCGATGGCATCGCCCCGATCACGATCGATGCGCCTCGCATCGCTTCGCTCATCGAATGCGTCACGCGAATCGACGCCGGCACCGGAATCGTCGGCAAATATTTTCGATTTTCTTTGGACCGCCAAATCGACTGCGCGTGATTCGCGTCGCGCGACCAGAGCCACACGTCATGCTTTTGCGTCGTTCGCGACAAAACGATCGCCAGCGCGGTGCCCCAGCTTCCCGCGCCCAGAATGGCGACGCGGCTCACTCCGCGTCCCTGTCTTTCGATTCCTTGCCGAACGAAAACCGCGGCTCGCGTCCCTCGACAAGCCGCTGGATATTTCCATCATGCTTGTACACGACGAGCATCGCCGCCGCGAAAGCTCCCATCGTGACCGAGGGCGGCGGCGCAAGGTGCGGTGAAAAATGTGGCACCCATAGCAGGTAAATCAGCAACGGCATTGCCGCAGCGGCCGCGATCGAGCCCAGCGAGACAAAGCGGGAGAAATACACGACGATCAGGAAGAGAAGGATCGCGCACACCGCCGCAGGCCAGCACAGGGCCAAAAACATGCCGGCGGCCGTGGCCACGCCCTTGCCGCCACGAAATTTCAGCCAAACTGGGAAGCAGTGGCCGACGAGAGCCGCGACTCCACACACGGTCATCCACGTCGCGCTGTAGTTAGAAAAATGCGCGGCCAGCCAAACCGCCGCAGCGCCTTTCAATCCATCGAGAATCAGGGTTAGCACGCCGGGAATCGGGCCGGCTACGCGCGTGACGTTCGTCGCGCCGATATTGCCGCTGCCCGCCGCGCGAATATCTCCGCCGCCGAAAAGCCGCGTCAGCAAAATGCCGAATGGAATCGAGCCCAGCAGATAGCCTGCAAGCGGTAGCCACAGCAGGCTGAGAGAAACGTCGCGCATGCGTGCGTCAATCCTTAGACTTCAGACACAAAGGGAAAAGACTGAAGCGTAGTGTACTCTGCGCCGGAGGGTTTCAGTTTGCTTTCAATGAGGAGGAATTCGCTGGTATGCAACACTCCGAATTCGCAGGCGGCATGCTTTTCGATTGCGGCGCGCAACTCGGGAGCGATCCCCGGCGGGTCGAGCCGCGCCAAGGTCAGATGCGGAGTGAACGCGCGTTCTTCGGCGGGGAAGCCGAGCGTCGAGATTTGCTTATCCACGGCGTAGGCCAATGGCGCGAGATTGTCGGATGTCTCCATGCCGCCCCAGAGCACGCGCGGGCGATTCGCGGTGGGGAAGAAGCCAATATTGCGGAAATGCAGTCGCACCTCGCCCGCTGAGCGCACTTCCCCGAGCGTGCTGCGTATCGAATCCAGTCTTGCGGGATCGGTGTGACCGATGAACTTGAGAGTGACGTGCAGATTCTCTGGCCGCACCCACTTCGGCTTTTTCTGCGCGGCCTTTGCGTCAAAGCGGCGCAAATCGTCGATCAACTCCGCGTAATCGTTTCGGATGGAATCGGGGATTTGTAGCGCTACGAACAAGCGCACGGCTAGACCTTCTTCGCCGCCGATTTCGCGCCGCCATTTGCGCCGGTTTTTCCGCCCGTTCTTCCGGAATTGTAGAGGAAGTGGATGCGCACCATGTCCAGTGCCGTCTGCGACGCCTGCCACCGAATGTTCTCGCGTTCGCCGGGGAAGCGCAGCCCGCGCTCTTTCACTCCGCCCGCGTAAGAAATCGCGACATGCACCGTGCCGACCGGTTTTTCCTCGGTGCCACCGCCCGGGCCCGCGATGCCGGTAATCCCTACTCCGATGGTGCTGCCGACCCGCCGTCGAATCCCTTCCGCCAGGGCAATCGCAACTTCCGCGCTCACTGCGCCCTTGCTCATGATCATTTCGGGCGGCACATCCGCCCACGTCGTCTTCAACTCGTTGCTATAAGAAACCACGCCGCCGAGAAAATACGACGAACTTCCCGCGATGCTCGTTAACCGCTGCGCCAGCAATCCGCCGGTGCAGCTCTCCGCAGCCGAAATCGTCGCGCCGTTCGCGGTCAATTCGTGCGCCACAACCTCTTCGAGCGAACGCCCATCTTCGCTGTAAATACGATCGGTCAACGCGATCTCGAATCCTCGCACCATTTCATCGAGCGTCTTTTTCGCATGTTCCGCATCCGCCGTCCACATGCGCAAATGAATCTGAATCTCGCCCGGCGCTGCGAGAATCGTGGTCGTCACGTCGGCATAGCGACTGTAAATCGGCAAAATTTGTTGCTCGACGTGCGATTCGCCAAGCCCGGTCACGCGTAGTTGCCGCTGAAACAGCCGCACGCCCGAAACGCGACGATCAAGCCTTGGCATCACCTGTTCGCGAAAGAGCGGCTTCAACTCACGCGGTGGCCCCGGTAGCAGCGCGATGAAATGCCCCGAATCTTCAATCCACAATCCCGGCGCGGTGCCACGGGGATTCTCGAGCACTTCCGCGCCCTCCGGCACCATCGCCTGCCGGATATTCAACTCCGGCATCTCTCGCCCAAGCGCCCGAAATCGCCCTTGAATGTATTGCACGATTTCTTCGTCACGCTGCAATCGCCGCCCAAGCAAATCCGCCACAGTTTCGCGCGTCAGATCGTCCTGTGTTGGCCCCAGCCCGCCCGACGAAATAATCAGCTCGACGCGCCCCAGCGCCTCGCGAAACACTTCGCGCAGCAGCGACTCGTTGTCGCCGACAATCGTCTTGCGCACGACTTCGATGCCAATCGTGTTGAGCTGTTCGGTGAGATACAGCGAATTCGTATCAAGCCGGTCCGGCGTCAGTAATTCCGAACCGACCGCGATGATCTCTGCTTTCATCGTTTGATTATCCGAGAAGTGGCAGCCCGCGAACGTCCCAATCCAACGTAAAGAGCGCGGTGTTCGTAGTCAAAATGGCCCGGCCCGAGGGAAGCAGCGCCATCCCCACGAGCCCCGACCCGCTCAAAATCACGTCCGCCTTCCCGTCCGGCGTGATGCGAACAATCCCGCGGCGTCCTGCATGTGACGCCGCAACATACAAATTTCCGTCGCGATCGAATGCTAGCCCCTGCGGCCGTCCAAGCCCGCGGTAATACGACGAAACTTCGCCGCCCTGCGTGATGCGATAAACGCGGTCGTAGCTCGAAGTCGTCGGCCCCGTCACAAACAAATCGCCGCTCGGATGAAACGCCAAATGATACGCGGCGACAGACGGCTCCAATGTTGCAAACACAAAAATTTCGCGGCTCGGGCTGATCTTGAAAACCGTACCGCTGCGATCGCCGACGTACAAATTCCCAGCACCGTCGAACGCGATCCCCGTCGCGATGCCCATCCCTTCGATCCACTGCTCGGCGCGCCCATCGGGCGAGATTTTGTGAATCGTCCCGTCGTTGCGGCACGACACAAACAAATTGCTATATCGATCCAACGCCAATCCCGACGGATTGACCAGCGTCGTGACAAACGGCTTTACGCTGTAGTTCGCCGTCACCTTATAAAGCGACACCGGAACCGGCTGCCCGCGCGGCCCGCTGAACGTCACATAAATATTCCCTTCGAGATCGACCGCCGGATTCCCGATGGGATGCAAGTTGTCTGCGATCTGCAATCCGATCGACACCGGATGTGGCGCGCTCTCTCCGTTTCCGTTTGCGATGCGCACCGTTCCGTCGCTCGCTCCGTCCGGCACGCGCACAATCACGCGATTCTCGGTGACCAGCATCAATCCCGCATCCGCCTCGCCGAAATACACATTCGGACGCGGCCCAACGCGCGGCGCAAGCCCGCTCCCGCGAATCACCATTTCACCGCCGGGAATTGCCGCCGTCGGAGTTACACCTTCAATGTGCGGCATGCCGTTTTTTTCCGTGGAAGACCCAAATCCAAGTTTCATAGCAAATCGATCAATTTAAAATGTAGCGCGAAGCGCAGCAGAATCGCCGCATACACGCCCGCCGCCCAATCGTCCGCCATGATGCCCCAGCCGCCGGGAAGCATTTCGAGGCGCCGCAACGGATACGGCTTCCAAATATCGAAAATCCTGAAAAATATGAATCCGAGCAGCAGATATTTCCAGTTCACCAGGCTGAGCGCGGTGAAAATCGCAAACGTGGACAAATCCATATGCGAATGCAGATTCGGCAGCGCGATCGGAATCAGCGGCAGCACCAACGTCAAGTGTTGTCCCGCGACTTCATCGATCACGACCCATTGCGGATCTTTGATGCCCGAGTACGCCGCAGCGTTTCCGGCGGCCCACACTCCGATTGCTCCCAGCACAAACAGCAACGCGAACGCGCAGAAAATCGGCAGGATCAGTAGCGTGTTGTGGATGTCGCTGCCCGGGACGAGGAAATGCTTATCCATGAAGCGCGCGTCCGACAAAACGTGAAACGGTGACAATCCCGCGAGCGACGTCGGCCGCAAAAAGAAAATCGCGCAAATAACGATCGTTGCGACGCCAACCAGCGAGCCGAGCGTTCCCGGCGCCTTGCCTAAATAGCCGACTCCGCCAGCCGTCGCGATCGCATACGCCAGCTTCGGTTTTTCGCCTTTTCCAGTTTCAGTGGATGGTTTCATCGGGATTCGGCGCTTCGCCTACTTCGTCTTCACTTTCGCCAAAGAACGGTTCCGACACGACATATTTCTCCGCCGACCAATTGCCGAGGTCCTGCAAGCGGCAACGCTCGCTGCAAAACGGGAATTCGGCGTTTGTCTGGGAATCGGTCAGAGTCTTGCAAATGGGGCACCGGCGCTGCATGACGACTAATACTACCCCAAGACGCGCAGCGCTGCCCCTGTGGAGATGCGGGTCAACGTTTCGGCGGCCGGCGGGATCGCCTGGCGCTGCCGCGCGCTCGTGTTGATCTCGGCCACCGCGGGGCGCGGCAAAATCTCCACCACGCGGCCGATCAAATCGTAAGCATCCGTCTTTTCGATCTCGACGCGCGCCGCGTCGCCCGCGACCGCGGCCATACCGCTTCCGTCTGGCAACTCGATATCCGTGAGATAAATCTTCCCGTCGATGTCCGGGGCCATACCCGCCAACCGCGCTTCCCACACTAGCGGGTTGTCCTTCGACGGCCCTTCGATCAGCGCTGTTTCCGTGCGCCCGTTGAACGCGCGCAATTTCTCGCGCGAAATCTTCTTCTGGATCGCCATCAGCTTATCGCGTCGCGCCGCCGTCACCGCCGGATCGACCTTCGCATCCAGCCCAAAGCTGTCCGCGTTATCGACATCCGAATACTCAAACACGCCCATCCAATCGAGCTTCGCCGCGCGCACAAAATCGCAGAGCTCCTCGAAATCCGCTTCCGTTTCGCCAGGAAAGCCCGCGATGAACGAAGTCCGCAGCGTTACGCCGGGGATCGTCGCCCGAATCCGCTCCAGCAATTTCAAAAATGCTTCGCCGTGCGATCCGCGCTTCATCCGCGCCAAAACGTTGCGGCTCGCGTGTTGCAGCGGCATGTCCATGTATTTCACTAACCGTGGATGCGCCGCGATCGTATCCAGCAATTTCTGTGTCACGCGATTCGGATACGCATACAAAAACCGCACCCACATCAATTCTTCAATGCCCGCCAGCTTTTCCAGCAATTGCGCCAAGCCGTCGCGCAGGCCCAAATCTTCGCCATACGAAGTCGTGTCTTGCCCGATCAGCGTTACCTCGCGCGCGCCGCCCGCCGCGAGATTCTCCGCCTCGCGCACGACCGACTCAAATCTTCGGCTGCGAAATTTCCCGCGTAACTGCGGAATGATGCAAAAGCTGCACGGATGATCGCAACCTTCCGCGATCTTGATGTACGCGGCGTGTCGCGGCGTCGTCACCACTCGTGGCGTCAGATCGTGATACAGAAACGCCGGCGGCTCCGCCGGCAAAATTCGCAAATCGCCTTCGACTGCTTCGATAATCCGTTCGACTTCACCGGTCCCGACGACCGCATCGACCTCCGGCACCTGCTCCAGAATCTGATCGCGATAGCGCTCCACCAGACATCCGGCAACGATCAGCTTTTTCGCCGCGCCGAATTTCTTGTGCTCGGCCATCTCCAGAATCGCATCCACCGATTCCTTCTGCGCCGGCTCGATGAAGCTGCACGTATTCACCACCAAAATCTCAGCCTCATCCGCGCGTGGCGTTAGTTCATACCCTTCGCGCGCAAGAATGCCCATCATCACCTCGCTATCGACGAGGTTCTTCGGGCATCCAAGGCTGACAAATCCGACTTTTGTGTTTGGCTTCAAGGCTTCAAAATCCGCATCTACAGCGCAGAAATCTGCT
>DATAMU010000170.1:0-6444 GCA_036266605.1 Candidatus Acidiferrum sp.
CCCACTTCAACCGCACCGCTTCAATATCGCAATAAGCCTTCGGATCGAATGTCACCCCGATTCGATCCCACAACTCCGTCACGAACTCCGAAGTAAGCGCAGACTCCTTCCAAATCGTCAGCCAGCCCCACTCGCCGCTAACGATGTGCACCAGCGTGTCTCGCACAGAAGCAAAGCTGCCGCCCAAATCGCGTGTGAATTGCTCGGCGCTCAACGTCGAAGCAGCTTGCAGAACGCTATGGTTCGCCCAGCGGTCATATTCGAAAAGTAGTTGGATGTCTTCTTTGTTCATCGTGATCGCCGACCTTCCGTGCGCGCGATCTTACCTCGCCGGAAGAGTCCGCCGCCCGCTTTGTTTCACGTACAGGCACCACGCGTCCCGCACACGCCATCGCACTCCACCCCTTAGACTTCTCTACTTAACCGAATTTCGTTCGTTCTCCGGCGAACCTATCGTCTCAATCCACCCCAACTTCGTTGTAACCTCACCCCTCCGACCTGAGTACTACCAACAGAGAGTGGCCGATGGACCTGCTACACCGATTCGTCGCGGGCGACCTCGAAGCCTTCGAGCAGCTTTTCCGCGACCATCAGCGCCACGTCTACGCCTGGATCATGCGCATCGTCCGCAACACCGCCACCGCCGAGGATCTAACCGTGGAAACTTTTTGGCGCATCTATCGCTCGCGCACACAATTCCGGCCCGAAGGAAACTTCTCGGCCTGGGCTTACCGCATCGCCACCAACGTCGCCCTCGACCATCTCCGCAGAGCCCACCGCGAAACCGAACTCCCCGACAATCTGCTCGCTCCGGCAACGCCCGATCCTGCCGCCTCGCGCGAGGCGCGCGAGCGCATCCGCTCCGCGTTCGCTAACCTCCCGCCGAAATATCGCCTGGTCGCTACACTCGCCCTCATAGAGGACGCTCCATACCAAGAGATCGCCGTGGCGGCCGGCATCTCCGTCGCACTGGTGAAAGTCCGTGTCTTCCGCGCGACGCGCTTGTTGCGCAAACAGCTCCGCGCTCTGTCCGCAGAAATTGGAGCCCAACTGTGAATCCCATCGATCAAAGCGGTGCGAGCGGCAAAAACCGACAGGAGCATGACCAAGAGCTCGCCGAACTCAAGCATCTCCTGCGTCAATCCATGCCGCCGCTCTCAGCCGATCAACTCGAACCAAGCACCGACTTGTGGCCGCAACTCCGCGCCCGCATCGATTCGCAACTCTCCGCCGACCGCGCTAACTCTCAGTCCATCAGCAAGACGCATTGGGCTGGCATGCGCGTCCCCTGGTTCGACTGGGCGTTGGCAGCTCTAGCCACCGCCGCCCTTCTCTTCTTCCCCGGAATCATCCCGGCGTTGCTCTATCACTTCTGAATTTGGAGGCCAATCATGAACCAGCACACATATCTACGCGCATACATGGCAGGCATCGTCGTCCCCACCATCTTTCTACTTCTCGTCGCCACCGGCTTCACAATCGCGCGCTACGTCTACAACATTCCCGTCCCCATCGAGCGCGTCATCGTCTTCCCCATGGCCGTCGTCCCCAATCTTTGGGGCCTCTGGAACATCCTTTTCGTCGCGTCGCACCAACGTACCCACCTGCCCATCGGCGTGCACGGTGCCCTGCTTCCACTCATCCTCGCCCCTCTCGGTATCTTGATGACCGTTCTGCTCAACTTCACAATCCCCGGTTTCGCGACGCATATCTTTCCCGTTGCCGCTCCGGTCGCTCTCATTGCTTACTACCTCGTCTGGAAATATTTCGTCGCGTCTCTCAACGAAATCCTCGGCATCGACTAAGCACCCGTAAAAGGGGCTCATGTTTGGGGCGCAGCATGCCGCGCCCCAAACGCCCAGCCCGATCGCGAAGCCGCTCCGCACCTCCGCATCAGCAAACCTGCCGCCAAAAACAGAACCGGCCGCGCCCCGTCCGGGCACGGCCGATTGAGTGGACTACATTAGGCCGAGCTCAGCCTAACTCCTTGAGTGAACTGCAAACCGCTGGCTTCGAACTGCGCACCGCAGTTCGAGCGTTATAGCGCGACGAATATCGTCGTCCCGCCGCGATTCACCAGCAACAGCACTCCATTTTTATCCGACTTCGACATCGCCGCTTCAAATTCTGCGGCTGTCTTCACGGGTTGATGATTCACTTCCTGAATCACGTCGCCCTTGCGCAATCCAGAATCGGCCGCGGCGCTCGACGGATCAACACCCGTCACAACTACGCCTTTGGTCGCTTCCGGGAGTTGCAGTTGCTGCGCGGTGTCCGAGTCCAGCGTCTCGACAGAAATGCCCTTCATCGACTCTTTCGAGCTGCTGTTGTCCGACTGGCTCTCCGCTTCGTCCTTCGACAGCGGAAGTTCCCCGAGTTTCACGTCGATGTCCTTGGTGCTGCCGTTACGGTTGATCGTCAGTTTGACGGTCTGCCCCGGCTGCATCATCGAGATCGTGTTACGCAGGTCGTTGCTGTCGGCCACGGTGTTGCCGTTGATTGCCAGGATCACGTCTCCGCGCTGCACGCCCGCATCTTTCGCCGGGCCTTTCGCGCTGACGTCACTGACAATCGCACCCTGCATCTTGTCCAGGTTTAGCGCCTTCGACATGTTCGGTGTGATCTGTTGGATCACAACGCCCAGATAGCCGCGCGTCACTTTTCCGTGATCGATAATCTGCCCCATCACGTTGCGCGCCAGATTGATTGGAATCGCAAAGCCGATCCCTTCGTTGCCGCCGGAACCGTGCGACAAAATCGCCGTGTTGATCCCGACGAGTTCGCCGCGATCATTCACCAGCGCTCCGCCCGAGTTGCCCGGATTGATCGGCGCATCGGTCTGGATGAAGTCCTCGTAATCCTCGATACCGAGGTTGCCGCGTCCCTTCGCGCTCACGATTCCCATCGTGACTGTCTGGCCCACACCAAAGGGATCGCCGATCGCCAGCGCATAGTCGCCAACCTGCACCTTCTGCGAATCGCCCAGCGTGATCGGATTGAATTTCTCGCCGGTGAGTTTCAACACCGCGATGTCCGTCTTCGGATCGGTGCCCACTACGGTCGCTTTGAATTCGCGCTTGTCTGACAACGTCACTTTCACATCCGTCGCGCCGTCTACAACGTGGTTGTTCGTCAGCACGTACCCTTCGGGGCTCACAATGACGCCGGAACCAAGGCTCTGCTCACGTTGCTTCTGCGGCATATCCGGCCCGTTACCTCCGCGCCCGCGTCCGCCAAACTGCTGTCCAAAAAACTGCTGGAAGAACGGATCCTGTTCCATTCCCTCTGGTAGCTGCATTTGATTCTTCGTCTTCACGACCTTCGAAGACGAAATGTTCACCACGTTCGGAAGCACTTCCTTCACGATTGGTGCGAATCCCGTCTTGCTCGGCCCTTCACTCGGATCGGCCAGCTTCAACGACGCACGCACATGCGTCGTGCTGACTCCATCCTTGGCGCGCGCGACTGCGTAGCCGCCCACGCCGAATGCCAGCGCGAGCCCGAGGGCTCCCGCCAGCCACTTGCCCGAAATTTTCTGTCCACTCATTTCTGCTTCCCTCTCTCTCGATACGTGATCTGTTGCTTCGTCTCCGACGCGATTTTCCCGTCGCCGAGTTGCTTGAAGATGCCCTGGCGATGTTGCTTGTCTGCGGATTTCGCTTCGTTGCGTCTCGATCTTCGAATTGATCCTCGACGATCATTCCGTCCATCGCCGAATCGGTCCTCGACGAATCGACTCGGTGCAACATTCACTTTCGATTTGACCGGCTGGGCTCGTCACGCTTCGACGTTCCTGCATCGGTGCTCTTCAAATTAGACGGTACTTCGCGATTTCTGCATCTCCCGGCGACTGGGTATCTTCCTTCCCAACGATTTGGTAGCCCGCAACTCACTGAAAATAAGCTACGTAGGGGCACGGCACCGCCGTGCCCGCTCTTGCGCGAACGATTCCCTTTGCATCAAACTAATTGCGCCATTGCCTGCGCAATCTCGCGCGTGACGAACGCCCGATTTGATTCGAACCATGGAAAGTGATTTATTTCAGCGTATGAATTCCAGCCAAGACGCGACTCCTCCGGAGCAGCGTGCTCCCTCCTCGCCGCAATCGTCAGCGCTGAAAAACGATTTATCTCGGCCTGATCGCGGCCTTCGCATCATTCTTTTGCTCGGGTTTGGCGGACTTCTCGCGCTCTTGCTCTACTCTGGTGCCAACGCACTAAATACCTTGCGCGATCTTCATGACGCCGAAGAAGCTGCGCGCACACGATCGCTCGATCGCGGCCGCATCCTCTCGACCGTCATCCTCACCACAAACAGTTACAGCGATCACATGGAGGAATATCTTCTCAGCGTGGGCCCCGGCGATCCGTTGCCCAATCCCGACGATGAAGCCACGCGCCAAGCCGACGCCGCTCGTCAAGCGTTGCAACGATACCCGTCCGACCGCAGCGACGAAGAAGCCGCCCTGCTCGCGCAGCTCCAAAACTACATCGCTGAAGAAGATCGCGCCTTCCGCTCCGCGATTGCATGGAACGCCGAAGAGCGCCGCCTTCGCGGCCAGGATATGATCGCGCGCGAAATCCTGCCTCGCCGCCAGGGCATCGTCACCATCGCCGAAAAAATCGAACTGCTCAACAATCAGGAAACGATCGCTGCGAAGCAGGCCAACTTTCTGGAGTTCGGCCGCCTGCAAAACAATCTCAGCGAATTTCTGATGCTCGCGTTGATCTCCGGATTCCTGCTCGCGGTCGTCAGTGCCATTTATATTCTTCGTCTCGAACGCCAAGCCCGCTTCCGCTACGCTGAACTCGTCAACAGCCGCACCGAACTACAGCAGCTCTCCGCACGCCTCGTCGATGCTCAAGAAACCGAACGCCGTGCGATCTCGCGCGAACTCCACGACGAAGTCGGCCAGGCTCTCGGCCTTTTGCTAATGGATGCCGGCCGCCTCTCGAATCAACTCGGCCCCAGCGACGAAAAGGGGCAGGAAATCGTGCGCAGCATTAAGACAGTGGCCGAACGCACCGTACAAACCGTGCGCAGCATGGCTCTCCTGCTCCGCCCCTCCATGCTCGACGATCTTGGTCTGCTTCCCGCTGTTGAATGGTATGCCCGCGAAATGTCCCGCCGCGGGGAAACCGAGGTCGAAGTTCGCTCCGAGAATATCTCCGACACCCTGCCCGATCCCCTCAAACTCTGCGTCTATCGCATGGTCCAGGAATCGCTCAACAATGCAAACCGCCATGCTCACGCGAAAAATGTAACCGTCGATTTAAAACAAACCGCAACTTCGATCAGCGTCAAAATCGAAGACGACGGCTCCGGCTTCGATCCCAAGCGCACACGCGGCATGGGCCTGCTCGGCATGGAAGAGCGGGTGAAACGGCTGGGCGGTACGCTCACCATCGAATCACGGCCCGGAACACGCACCATCATTCGCGCCGAGCTGCCCGTCGAGGTGAATGCACCAGAAACCGCCGCGACGCCTGCGACCTCCGCCATATAGTCATGACGCCAACTCCACGAAAGATTCGAATCTTGCTCGCCGACGATCACACCCTCATCCGTCGCGGCCTGCGCCTTCTCATCGAGCAGCAACCCGAACTCACCGTTGTCGGTGAAGCCGAAGACGGCCGCCAGGCCGTTGCTCAAGCCGCCCAACTCAAACCCGACGTCGCCGTCCTCGACATCGGCATGCCCAATCTCAACGGCATCGAAGCCGCCAAGCAAATCTCCGAAAGCGATTCGAAAACTTCCATCGTCATCCTCAGTATGTATTCCGACGAAACCTACATCCTCCGCGCACTCAAAGCCGGCGCCCGTGGTTACTTGCTCAAAGATTCCGCCGAATCCGATCTCGTCCGCGCCATCCACAGCGTCGCCGAAGGCAAGTCCTTCTTCAGCCCCACCGTCAGCCGCGTCCTGCTCGACGACTATGTCCAAAAACTAAAACGCACCGGTGGCGAAAACTCCTACGATCTCCTCACCGCCCGCGAACGCGAAGTCCTCCAGCTCGTCGCCGAAGGCAAGTCCAACAAAGAAGTCGCCGATCTGCTCAACCTCAGCGTCTACACAGTCGAAACCCACCGCAGCAACATCATGGAAAAGCTCAACCTGAAGGGCGTCCCCGAACTAATCCTCTACGCCGTCCGCAAAGGCATCATCTCCTAGTCGTTTCCAAAACTACCCCTCCTCGATCGCCACGAGTCGGCCGTTGATTGGATGTAGGGGCACAGCACCGCTGCGCCCCAAGTCCGCAAGATTTCAACCAGATGGCCCTGTGCCCGAGGCTTTCAGATGGAGGCTCTATCTAGGCCAAAAATCTCTTCAGTGGCTCCCAATAGCGAAGGTACCACCCTGAATCTAGATGTCGAAAGTTGCCTTCCGGGAATCCGGTGTGATCTAGGATTAGTTTGGTTTGAGAAGCCCAATCCTTCAGCTCAA
>DATAMU010000171.1:0-2359 GCA_036266605.1 Candidatus Acidiferrum sp.
GTACGACGACTTCCGCGTTGCTCAAGACGGTTCGTGCTGCCAGGTGCTGGAGCCAATCGACCGTCATGAAGGGCATGTCGCAACCAATCATCAAGCTCCATGAATTCGAGTCAATGGAATCGGAGTTCGCGTCCAGCGCCGTAATAATTCCGCCCAACGGCCCCTCTCCCGGCCACCGGTCGGCAACGCACTCGACGCCGATGTGACCGTATTTCCCTGCATCGCCGATGATGCGAACCGGTGCGCCTGTCGCGGCTTGCAAGACCCGGCAAAGCCGTGCGATCAGCGGTTTACCGTCGAACTCGACGAGAGCTTTGTCGCGCCCGAAGCGGCGACTGGCGCCTCCGGCGAGGACAAAACCCCGCACATTTGCGTTCGCGATCACAATGAGAGTTTACAGGGGAAGAAGCCACCGCGGAGTTCCGCAAGTTTACGACTCTTCCTCGATCGGCTCACGTCCGGGACGTCGAATTCCGAGTTCGCGCAGTTTTTCCTGCAAACTCTGCCGATGCAGTCCGATGGTCGCGGCGGTGCGCGAGACATTCCAACGATGGCTCACGAGCTGCTTCGTCAAATAGGCCACCTCAAACTTGTGTTTCGCCTCGCGGAAGTCATTTTCACCGAGCCCAACATCGGCACCGTCGCTGTTTGGCTTAGTCACGAGCACTTCTCCGGCAGCAACTTCTTCCGGCAAATCCGCGATGCCGATTTCGTCGCCGCGGCACAGCACCAGGCTGCGCTCGAGAGCGTTCTTGAGTTCACGCACATTGCCCGGCCAATCGTATCGTTCGATTGCAGCTAACGCTTCGCGGCTCAACCGCGCGGTTCGTCCCAATCGCGAGCCATGCACCTGCAAAAACTGGTCGGCCAACACAGAAATGTCTTCTTTGTGCTCGCGCAACGCAGGAAGCTCAACGGTGACGACACGCAATCGGTAGTACAAGTCTTCGCGAAATTTCCCGGCGCGAATTTCTGCCGGTAAATTGCGATGCGTCGCGCTGATCACGCGCACATCGACGGGAATCGACTGTGTGCCACCGAGCCGCTCGATCACACGATTCTCCAGTGCCCGCAAGACTTTCGCCTGTGTCACTGGATTCATGTCGCCGATTTCGTCGAGAAACAGCGTGCCGCCATGCGCCAGCTCGAATTTCCCTTTTTTCTGCTGCGCCGCGCCGGTGAATGCGCCGCGTTCGTAACCGAACAGCTCTGACTCGATCAGCGTTTCCGGAAGCGCCGCGCAATTCACGGCGACAAATGGCTTCGCGGCACGCGGCGAACGCGCATGAATTTCCTGCGCCAATAAATCTTTTCCGGTTCCGCTTTCGCCGAGAATCAAAACCGTTGAATCGGTCGGTGCGACGCGATCCGCCATCTCGAACGCGCGCCGCATTCCGGCCGCGCGCCCGATCATCTGGCCGAATTGGCCTTCGGTCGTCAGCCGCCGCCGCAGCGAATCGTTTTCTTTCTCCAGCGAGGACAGCTTCAACAAATTCGCAACGCGTTGCCGCAATTCTTCCAGCTCGAACCCCTTGACGAGGTAATCCGCAGCGCCAAGTTGCAGGGCTTCGACCGCAGTCTTCGCATTGTCGAGCGCCGAAACCATCAGAACCGGCACGTCGCTTCCCTGTTCGCGCATCCACTGCAAAAATGCGATCCCGCTTTGTCCCGGCATCACAACGTCGAGCAACACTATGTCTGGTTGTTCCGTGGTTAAAGCGCCGCGCGCAGTCTCCGCCGAATCCGCTTCGGCGATGCGGTATTTCGATTCGAGCGCTCGCCGCAATCCGTAACGCGCCGCCGGTTCGTCGTCCACGATCAGAATCGTTTTCATACTTCCCTCTTTTCGGCCGCTATCGCGCCGGGTTCAACGGCTTCAGCCTTCGCTTCCAGCGGAATCAGGACGCGAAATTCGCTGCCTCTTCCGTCGTGCGCAGGGCTCTTCCAATCGAGTTGTCCGCGAAACTCGCTAACCCGCCGCGCCACGATTGCTAGGCCAAGCCCAGTTCCCTGTGTTTTCGTCGTGAAAAATGGCTGAAGAATTTTGTCGCGCACGGCGGATGCAATTCCCGCTCCGTCATCTTCCACGGTTACAACGCACATACCATCTGCAACATTCGCGCTCACAGCGATGTGGCCGCCACGCGAAACGGCTTCGAGCGCGTTCACGACCAAGTTCGAGACAACGTCGCTAACGGCATCACTCGCGGCCGAAACAATTAATTCCTGCTGTGGCAATCTTGCTTCGAGCGAAATTCCGCGGCGTTCCGCCTCGCGGCTCAGAACTCCAATTACTTCGTCGACTATGGTTCGCACTTCGCACGCCGCGTGAACACCGCCACCGCGCACAGTCGGCCTG
>DATAMU010000172.1:0-1541 GCA_036266605.1 Candidatus Acidiferrum sp.
GGCTGCCCCCACGCTTCGTGCATTTTGGCGCCGACTATGCGGGCCAAAATGTCCGTCGTGCCGCCCGGCGGGTAAGGCGTATAGAAACGGATGGGCTTCGCCGGATAACTCTGGGCGCACACCACCGGCGACCAGCACAAGGACATTACGCACACGAGCTGCCACAGATAGCGTGTTTTCATTGCTGCTCCTCCACATCTCTCGCGCTTTAAGTGCTACGCCTCGCGTGAATCTTAGCACCCGCCTGACCATGAGGCATTACGGCACGGTACGCGCTAGAAACAAGGGCTGTTTTATCGCTTGGGAAGTCGCCGAAATCATTGTTATAATGGCCGAAAAGGGGCAGCATCCGACGTTTTTAATTGTTTCAATACCGGAATTCATCTATGACCATGTTCGTCGCCCGGGTTCGCTCTGCGTTCATGCTGAGCCTGTTATCGCTGATATTCCTCGGCGGTTGCGCCAGCACGGCGAAGAACCCGCGCGATCCGCTCGAGCCGATCAACCGCGCGGTATACCAGTTCAACGACGGTCTGGACAAGGTGGTATTGAAGCCGGTCGCGACGGTATATAAAACGGTATTGCCGCAGTTCGTGCGCACCGGCGTCACGAATTTCTACAACAATCTTTACGACGTGCTGACGGCCCTTCACAACCTGCTGCAGGGCAAGGTTGGCGACGCGGTTTCCGACGTCGGCAGGATTGCGATCAACTCGACGGTCGGCCTGGCCGGCTTTATCGACGTCGCAACCGAAGTCGGGCTCGAAAAACACAAGGAAGACTTCGGCCAAACGCTTGGCCGCTGGGGTATCGGCAGCGGACCGTATCTGCAGATACCCTTGTTCGGCCCCAGTTCGTTCCGCGACGGTTTTGGTTTATGGGTTGACGTCCAACTTGACCCGGTGGGATGGATTTGGCGCAATCATATTGCGACGCGTAATTCCCTATGGGGACTCTATATCGTCAACCTGCGCGCCAACTTGCTCGATTCGACCAAAATACTCGAAGAAGCAGCGCTCGATCCTTACGAGTTCCAACGCGATGCTTACTTGCAGCGCCGCCGCAATCTGGTTTACGACGGCAATCCACCGGCGGAAAAAGACGACGAGGACTTGCCGGAGTTGAAAACCAAGCCGAGCGGCGAACTCGAGAGACCGGACCTTGCGCCGCGATCAGAACACCCCGAGCCGCAAGCCGCTGTACTGGCGGAAGCGCAGCCGGATACGCCGATTGCAACACTTGTTTCCAAACCGTTAGCGCCCGCGCCGTCAACTGCAGTTAGTTCTCCCGAGTCGCCCTGACCGTTCCTGGTTCGTACGTTCTAAGTCTGCTTGGGCACCGGCGTGGCACCAGGTCTCGTGCCGCTTAATCGCAGCCCCAATCACCGCCTGGATCCCGAACGAATAATTCAAATATGCGGCCGCGGCGCCGACGAGCGCCGCGATGCCGATCACGAGCAGATAAAACGTGCCGGTGATCAACTCGGCAATCACGAGAGCGATGCCGACGATCGCCCACCACCAATAAGGTTCCATCGCATT
>DATAMU010000173.1:0-3102 GCA_036266605.1 Candidatus Acidiferrum sp.
GGCCTCGGCGTCACCGGCGAAGTCATCATCCCAAGCTTCACTTTCTTCGCCACCGGCCACTCTGCCCGCTGGAACAGCCTCACACCGGTCTTCGCCGATTGCGATCCCGACACTTGGAACGTTGACGTCAACGACGTCGAACGCAAAATCACCGAGCGCACGCGCGCGATGCTCATCGTTCACCTTTACGGAAATCCTGCGAACGTCGAAGCACTCACGAAAATCGCTCAGAAACACAACCTCAAGCTAATCTTCGACGGTGCCCACGCCTTCGGCAGCCAATATCGCGGCAAACCGATCGGCAGCTTCGGCGATGCCGAAGTCTTCTCGCTCTCGCCGACCAAGCTTCTGGTCGCCGGTGAAGGCGGCCTTGTCACCACCAACGACGCCTCGCTCGCCAAAGCGATCCGCCTCATGCGCAACTACGGCGACAGCGGTTCATACGATCCGGATTGGATCGGCATGAACGCCCGCATGTCGGAATTCAACGCCGCGCTCGGCCTCACAGGTCTGGCCGAAGTTGACGACCGCGTCCGCCGCCGCAATCAGATCGCGCGTATGAATGACGAAAAGCTCGCCGGACTGCCAGGCCTGCGATTCCAGAAGGTCGACCACCGCGACGTCAACACCTTCAAAGATTACTCGATCCACGTCACGCCGTCGGAATTCGGCATGGACCGCGACGAACTCGCCGCAGGTCTCCTCGCCGAGAATATCGAGACGAAAAAATACTTCTACCCACCAATGCACATGCAGACGCTCTACAAGCAGTTCTACAAGGCAGGCGGCCGCGATTTGAAGGTGACCGAAGAGGTCACTGGCGGTATCCTAAGCCTACCGATTTACGAGCTCCTGCCCGATTCAACCATTGAAACAGTTTCGCTCGCGATTCGCCGTCTCGCGAACCACGCGGGTAGCCGCAAAGAAGTGCTCTCGGGGAGGCAGTAGACCAAATGTTAAGTTCGTTACGAAATTTCAAGACTTCGCAGGCGTTGCCTCGCATGCTGGCCGACTTCGCGTTGGTTCAGGTCTGCATGATCATGGCGCTTGGCATTCCGGTCGTGTTCCTGCTCTCGCGCGGTGACTCCGTCGCCGCAACGGCCCGCCTCGAAGAGGCTCTGTCCTACTACATCCCCTACTTCCTTTGCATCTCGGTCGTGTTTCCGCTTGTGTTCTTGCTGAACGGGTTCTACACCCGCTCGCGCGCCTACATCGGCCGCTACAAAATGGTCGTTGTGATGCGCGGCGCCGGCATCGGCATCCTCACGCTACTCGCCGTCAATTATCTTTTCTTCCGCACCAACTTGGTCCCGCGCCTCGCACTTCTCTTCTTCGCGGTGCTGACGATCATTAGCCTCTCGCTCACGCGTCTTGCGAAAGCGTTGCTGCAAGAACGTTATGAAATCCGCGCTCGCGGCACGAGCAATCCCGAGGGCACGGTTCTCGTTCTCGGCGGCGCCGGCTACATCGGGTCCAGCTTGGTTCGCAAGCTCCTCGAATCCGGCCGCAAAGTGCGCGTTGTGGACAGCCTCGTATACGGCGACGAACCGCTTCGCGGCGTCTTCGGCCATCCGAACCTCGAGATGCGCATCGGCGACTGCCGCAACATTCAAGACATGGTTGCTGCCGTCCGCGGCGTTGACGCCATCATCGACCTCGCCGCTATCGTCGGCGATCCGGCCTGCGAGCAAGACAAGCAGACCGCGCTCGAAATCAACTACGCCGCAACCCGCATGTTGATCGAAGTCGCCAAAGGCCATGGCATCCAGCGCTTCATCTTTGCCTCGAGCTGCTCCGTTTACGGCGCAACCGACGTGATGATGGACGAACTCTCCGCCGTCAAGCCAATCTCGCTCTACGGCCAAACGAAACTCGACTCCGAGCACGCGTTGCTCGCTGCGAAGTCGTCCACGTTCCACCCGACGATTCTTCGCCTCGCAACCGTCTTCGGACTCTCGTTCCGCCCGCGCTTTGACCTGGTGGTCAACCTCCTCATGGCGAAGGCGTTCAACGAAGGCGTCATCACCATCTTCAACGGCGAGCAGTGGCGCCCCTTCATCCACGTTCACGACGTGGCGGCCGGCATCATCAAGACGCTCAACGCCCCGCTTCCCGTCGTCAGCGGCCAGATCTACAATCTCGGCGATACCCGCCTCAACTACACCCTGACGCAGATCTCGCTGATGATCAAAAAAATGTTCCCCAACACGCAGGTCCAGCATATCGAGGACAGTGATCGTCGAAACTACCGCGTCTCGTTCGACAAGATCGAAACGCAACTCGGCTTCACCTGCTCGTGGCAAGTGGAAGACGGCATGCGCCAACTCCGCCAGGCGTTTGAAGACAAGGAAATCACCGACTACACCGACACGCGCTACTACAACCAGAAATTCCTCAAGATCGCGGGCAGCCCTTCGCGCAACACGCTCGACGAACACTTGATGGCCGCATTCGCCAACGCTCCCAAGAATCTGACTCCGTCCGATGCAGCTGTCCTCGGCCCCAAGCCGATCGGTCACAGCGAGACGCTTCACCTCAGCAAGGGCGCAGGCGCCGGCAACAATTAAGCTCACATCACGGCTGCGCCGGAATCGAGAAATTTCGGTGCAGCCGTACTCTTTCCAATTCCCATTTTTCAAGATACCTGCTTTAGAAACGGTAGGCGTAGTCTGTGTCGAGATAGCTTAACGGCCACATCTCGGGAACCGGAGCGCCGTCTTTCTTGTTCGCCCCATCATTCCTCACAATGATGTGCAGCGGCCTGTGCCGTGGCGCGGCAACAAATCCCTTGCCCTTAATCAAATCGATCGCCGCCTGATCGAGCCGGGACACAACGAACGACAAACTATATCCGCCGCTCTCGAATACGCGCCGGATCGCGCTCGATAAAACTAGATCCATTTCCTTTTCTGCACCCGTTCGCCACCACATTGCCAGCCGCCAGAAGTCGGTCCTCCGCTCTCGCCAGATGAGCGCGGCAGCCGGAGGCTCCGCGCCCCCAGTGTGGAAACAAGTCTCAGCCTTTAGGTGCGGCGAATCGGTAATCTGCCAGCGGAGATATTCGAAGTCGTACCGAGCATAGAAATCGCTGCGACGTTCGGG
>DATAMU010000174.1:0-2437 GCA_036266605.1 Candidatus Acidiferrum sp.
GGATTCAGATCCTTCAGAGGAATGAACATGAGGGGTCAGCCCGCAGCCTACCGGAATCCGTCGAAATTGCAACTCAACCAAATCGCGCTGACTCCCGTGCCCTAGTTAGCGGCGCAATTCGCCCGAAACATTCGCGTCCGATAATTTTACGGGCCGCCGCCCCAAGTTAACAGAATCCAAAATTCCATCAACTTGCTCAAACTGGTCGTAATCCGGCAAGTTTTCGCGATTCCAGGACGCAGCGAAAGCGCGCAGCATGAGGTTGGCGTGTGGACGGAAACAACAAGTACAACTTGAAGTTTTTCTCCATCCAGACACCGTCAACCAAAATGCTCAAGGCGATCTAGTTAAACTATTACAAGAGGTCGGCAGCGAATCCCCGGTGGGAAACGGTCGAGCGGCGAATTGAAAATTGGAAGGAGTGGAAGTGGCCTCATTAAGAATTCTCGATGGAACGCGGACATCTACACCACCCAGCAACATGCACCCGACCTCATCGACTGCGCTCTTCCTTTCGACTTTCAACTGTAAACTGTCGACTTCTCTCACGGATTTATTTGCGAAGCGTCCGCGCGTGTGATAATTAAATTAGTTCTGCGTGTGCGTGCGTCGCGAGCAGAACTAAGCAGTCCTTCGACGCAACGTCGGCGCGCCGACAACGAATGCCCGCCCGGGAAACGGAAGCCATCATCTTAAAGACGTTCCCTCTGGGCGAGGCCGACCGCCTCGTCAGCTTTCTGGGGCGCACCTCCGGCCGCATTCGTGGCGTCGCTGGGGGAGCCCGGCGTTTAAAAAACCGCTACGGTTCCACGCTCGAGGTCCTTTCTCACGTACAGCTTTGGTACGTCGAAAAAGAAACGCGCGACCTGGTTCGCATTCAGCAGTGCGAACTGATTGAGTCGTTCAACAAGGCGCAGAGCAATTACGAACTCAGCACCGGCCTCGCTGTCGTCAGTGAGATCTCCGAGCTGGTTTTGCCGGAACACGAAGTCGCTGAGTCGATGTTTCGCTTGATTTTGCTGGTCGCGCGCGAGATTGAACGCACCGGCGATTGGGCGGTTCCGCTGAGCTATTTCGGCTTCTGGACCGTAAAACTCGGCGGCTGGCTACCGCGCTTCGATCGCTGCGCGCTTTGTAGCGAGCCTCTCGGCGACAAGCCGGGCTTCCACGCACCGTGGGAACCGGGCCTCCAGTGCGAGAAATGCCGCCGGCAGGGAATGCGGCCGCTGCATCTAGCCGGTCGGCAACTCGGCGAGTTATTCGCCACGAAGGGCTTGGACAAGATTGAAGCGACACCCGATCAAAGGTCGGCAGCAAGGGAACTTCGTGAGGCAACGTTGGACTGGATCGAATACCACACCGAAAGAAGGCTTCACACCCGCGCCATGTTGGAGACGACTTGAAAGCTAAAGCAAAACTAGAAGCCAGACGTGGCCTCGATTTCCAGGATCTGATCCTCAAGCTCTCGCATTTCTGGGTGAAACAAGGCTGCGTTCTCCAGCAGCCATACGACGTAGAAGTCGGTGCCGGCACCATGCACCCCGAAACATTCCTCCGCGTTCTCGGCCCCGCCGCCTATCGCGTCGCCTACGTCCAACCCAGCCGCCGCCCCGCGGACGGCCGCTACGGCGAAAACCCGAACCGCCTTTACAAGCACATGCAATTTCAAGTGATACTTAAGCCCGCTCCCGTCGATGTGCAAGACGTCTATCTACAAAGCCTCGCCGCCATCGGCATCGAGCTCAAGGAACACGACATCCGCTTTGAGGAAGACAATTGGGAATCGCCGACCCTCGGTGCTTGGGGCATCGGCTGGCAAGTACTTCTAGATGGACTTGAGATTACTCAGTTCACCTATTTCCAACAGAGCGGCGGCCTCGATCTCGATCCCATCTCGGTCGAGCTAACCTACGGCCTCGAACGCATCTGCGCCTTCCTCCAAAACGTCGAAAGCGTCTACGATCTCCGCTGGTCCGTTGACAAAACCTACGGCGACATCCGCCTCGCCGAAGAGCAACAGCTCTCCGAATACAGTTTCGATCGCAGCGACGCCGGGGCCATCCGCCAAGAGTTCGAGCTTCACGAAAAAGAAGCTAAAGAATTACTCGAAGCATTCAAACAAGCGGAAGGGAAGGCACAGTCGCGCTTCCCAGTCCTCGCCGCTTACGATCACTGTTTAAAGTGTTCGCACCTCTTCAACATGCTCGACGCCCGCGGCGTCATCTCCACCACTGAACGCGCCGCGCTCATGGGCCGCGTCCGCAGCATCTCCTGTCGCACCGCCGCAGCGTACCTCCAACAAATTGGTGGCCCTGCGCAACGGCGTGAGGTGCTCGCATGACACCTCAGAAATCCTCGCCTAAAACCTTAAGTAGCTCCGCGTCGCCGTCCGCAAAAAAGTTAGAGTTATTGTTTGAAATTGGCGCCGAAGAAATTC
>DATAMU010000175.1:0-3259 GCA_036266605.1 Candidatus Acidiferrum sp.
ATTTCCTCGCGGGGCGATCTGGAAGCGGTGCAGTCCGTGGCGCGGGAAGTCCGCGACGTGCCCATCGCCGCCCTTGCACGCGCCAAGAAAATGGACCTGGACGCCGCGATCGAGGCGCTGCAGCCTGCCGCGTCGTCGCGTTTGCACATTTTTCTCGCAACGTCTGACTTGCACTTGAAGGTCAAGCTCAACATGACGCGCGAGCAAGCGCTGGAAGCAATCACTTCCATGGTTCGCTATGGGCGGCAACATGTCTCCGAAATTGAATTTTCCGCAGAAGACGCAGGCCGCACCGACATTGAGTATCTCTGCCAGGTTTGCAAGGCCGCGGTCGAAGCCGGCGCCACAATTTTGAATTTGCCGGACACGGTCGGCTATGCAGTGCCAGAAGAGTACGGAGAGATGTTTTTGCGCGTGCGCGAGTACCTGGGCGATGCGCAGGGCGTTACGCTCAGCGCGCACTGTCATGATGACCTCGGCATGGCCGTGGCGAATTCGCTGGCTGCGGTGCGCGCAGGTGTACGCCAAATCGAGTGCACCATCAACGGAATCGGTGAACGGGCAGGGAACGCCTCGCTGGAAGAAATTGCCGTGGCGCTTGCGGTGCGCAAGGAAAGTTTTGGCGTGACGACCAACATCAAGCTCGATCAACTATTCCCGGCGAGCCGCATGCTCACGGAAATTACCGGCGCGCAAGTAGCTCCCAACAAAGCGGTCGTCGGCGCGAACGCGTTCGCCCACGAAGCTGGCATTCACCAGGACGGCATCATCAAGAATCCGCTGACGTACGAGATCATTTCGCCGCAGACGGTCGGCGTTCCAGCTCGCGCCCTGGTGCTTGGAAAACATTCGGGCCGCAATGCGTTGAAGACGAGCTTGAAAGATCTTGGCTACGACCCGAGCCCGGCGGAACTCGCCGAGTGCTATAAGCGTGTAACGGCGCTGGCCGATCAGTCAAAAGAGATTCGGCAGCGCGATTTGGTCGCGATCGCCCATCAAGTGATTCGCCGCGGCGCGAGTTCGAGCACGGAGAAACACACGACGTCGGTCGCATAGCTTTCAGCCCGCTCGTCGCACGCGAATTTCATCGGGCGAACGACGCCGCGCTGACCAACGAATTTTCTGGAATCGGGGAAGTCGATGAAGAAGACGATCGTCCTACTGCCGGGTGACGGCATCGGGCCGGAAGTGACCCGCGCCGCGGCAACGGTGCTGCGCGAGGCCGGCCACGAATTTCACCATCAATTTGAATTTCAGGAGTTTCCGGTCGGCGGCGCCGCGATCGACGCCACCGGTGTGCCGCTGCCCAACGAAACCCTTGATGCGTGCCGCAAGGCCGATGCAATTTTTCTGGGCGCGGTCGGCGGGTCGAAGTGGGATGCGCTGCCGGTAGGCAAGCGGCCCGAGAGCGGTTTGCTCGCATTGCGGCAGGGACTCGGCCTCTTCGTAAACTTGCGCCCAGTAAAATTGCTCGAGCCGCTGCGTCTGATTTCGCCGCTGAAACCGGAGCGCCTTGGCGACCTCGACATCGAGATCGTCCGTGAACTCGCCGGCGGAATGTATTTTGGCGAGCGCGGCAATGTCCGCGAAAAAGATGTCGAGCGCGCCTGGGACACCGAGTCGTACTCGGTGCCGGAAATCGAGCGCGTGGCGAAGTTTGCGTACGACCGCGCCGAGATGCGCTCGCGACGTCTGGTTTCGGTCGATAAGGCGAACGTGCTCGCGAGTTCGCAGCTTTGGCGGCGCACCGTTGTCGGCATGAACACCGCGCATCCTGACGTACGTCTCGAACACATGTACGTCGATAACGCCGCGATGCAATTGACGCTGAAGCCTTCGCAATTTGACGTGATGCTGACGACGAACATGTTCGGAGACATTCTTAGCGACGCCGCTGCGGCACTCGTGGGATCGATTGGATTGATTCCGTCGGCAAGCTTCGGCTCCAGTGCGCCACTCTTTGAGCCCATCCACGGTTCGGCGCCAAACCTCGTCGGCACCGACTCCGCGAATCCGATCGGATCGATCCTGAGCGCGACAATGATGCTGCGCGATGCATTCGGCTTATCGCTGGAAGCGGATTGGGTCGAGCAATCGCTTCATCGCGTGCTCTCCAACGGCTATCGCACCACCGACATCGCCGGACCCGGCGGCCGCGTCGTGGGCGGTTCGATATTTGCCGAGACGTTGCGCGAAGAAATGCAGCGCACGCTGGAACACGCCGAACGCTACGGCTGGGGCGTCTAGCGGCTATGTCGGCGCAGTCTTCGCAGTCAGGCCCTGACGTCAATCTGTGGTCAAACGCTGAACATTCAAAAGGCTATCTGGAGCGCGCGGATTCGATTCCGCATCGCCGCGAGGGAGAGGCGACGCTGCTGGAATTCCTTCCCGAGCGCGTCGGGCGATTTCTCGATCTCGGCAGCGGCGGCGGGCGTTTGCTCGGCCTGGTGAAAGCGGCGCGACCGAATGCCGAAGCTGTCGCGGTCGATTTTTCGGCGGCGATGCTCGAAGTTTTGCGCGATGCGTATCGCGGCGATGCGAAGACGTCGATCGTGGAGCACGATCTCTCAACTCCGCTGCCCGAACTCGGCAAGTTCGACGCGGTCGTGTCGAGCTTCGCGATCCATCACGTCACGCACGAGCGGAAGCGCAGCCTCTATCGCGAAATTTTCGGCGTGATTAATCCCGGAGGCGTTTTCTTGAACCTGGAGCACGTTGCGTCGGCAACGCCTCGACTTCATGAAGGCTTCCTGGCACAGCTCGACCTGACTCTTGAAACCGAAGACCCCTCAAATAAGCTGCTCGACCTCGAAGTGCAGCTCGATTGGCTCCGCGAAATTGGATTCACCGACGTCGATTGCCACTGGAAGTGGCGCGAACTCGCCCTGCTCGCCGGCACTAAACCTGAAGCCACACGGAGTTAATGTATCGGACCAATCGGAGCTCTGCACATTTCCTAACTGCAGTGGGTGTAGGCGATGGGTACGTCAACGGCCATGTAAAACCCCCTCGGTTGAGGGTCAAAGCCCGCCGGAACATGATATTCAATGCAGAAACGACTCTCTCTCGTCTGTCCTTTCTGCTTCGCGAAATCTGAGTATTCTATAAATCCGTAAACAAAGAGCTTCTGCGAGCCTTGCCGCACGTTCACAAAGGTCGAAACTGGAACTCTGACTTCCAATGCCTGAATGTAGCCGTTCGGAGGCACAATAATGTTCACAGGCAACTCCGATGATCCTCCGAGATAGTTGGGCTCAGG
>DATAMU010000176.1:0-2189 GCA_036266605.1 Candidatus Acidiferrum sp.
TCGCAACGAGCAAGCGATGGTTCACGCCGCCGTCGCATTCGCAAAAACGTCTTTCCGCCTTCGCACCATGGTCTGCACCAGTTCGATCGGCCCCGGCGCGACCAATATGCTCACCGGCGCCGCCCTCGCCACCATCAACCGCGTGCCCTTGTTGCTTCTTCCCGGCGACATCTTCGCCACGCGAAAAGTTGCGCCCGTGTTGCAGCAACTCGAATCGCCCTCATCGCAAGACGTTTCCGTCAATGATTGCCTGCGCCCCGTCTCGCGCTACTGGGATCGCATCAACCGCGCTGAACAAATTCTCACTTCCCTCCCCGAAGCCGTTCGCGTTCTTACGTCACCCACCGAAACCGGCACGGTCACGCTGTCCCTTCCGCAGGACGTCCAAGCCGAAGCTTTCGATTTTCCCGATGATTTTTTCGCGAAACGCATTTGGACAATCCCGCGTTCTCGCTGCGACCAGGACTCGTTGAAGCGCGCCGCGGAATGGGTCGGTTCCGCGAAACGCCCCGTGATCATCGCCGGCGGCGGCGTTCTCTATTCCGAGGCCTCGAAAGAACTACGTGAATTCGCTGCTGTGACAGGAATTCCCGTCGGCGAAACCAACGCTGGCAAAGGCTCGCTCCGCTACGATCATCCGCAATCTGTCGGCGCAATCGGCGTCACGGGCACTCCGAGCGCAAACATCCTCGCGCGCGACGCGGATTTGATCATCGGCATCGGCACGCGCTACACCGATTTCACCAGCGCGTCCAAAACCGCGTTTCAAAATCCCAGTGTTCGTTTTATCAACATCAATGTCACCGAATTCGATGCGTACAAACACGCCGCTCTTCCGCTGACGGGCGATGCCCGCGTTACGGTGCAGGAATTGCGAGGCGCCCTCGGCGGCTACCGCGTCGAAGAAAGCTATCGCTCACAAATTTCCGAACTGCGCGCCGCTTGGGACAAAGAAGTCGAGCGCATCTACAGCGTCCGCGCCGAAGGAAAGCTCACACAAAGCGAAATCATCGCCGCCGTCAACGACTTCACCAAACCATCCGACATTATGATCAACGCCGCAGGCAGCATGCCTGGCGATCTCCACAAACTTTGGCGCACTTGCGAACCCGGTGGCTACCACATGGAGTACGGCTACTCCTGCATGGGCTACGAAATCGCCGGCGGCCTCGGAATCAAAATGGCGCGCCCCGATCGCGACGTCTTCGTGATGGTCGGCGACGGCTCCTATCTCATGATGGCGCAGGAACTCGTCACCTCTCTGCAAGAGGGACTGAAGCTCAACGTCATTCTCGTGGATAACCACGGCTTCGCCAGCATCGGTGGTCTCAGCCGTAGCCTCGGCAACGAAGGCATGGGTACCGATTATCGCTACGCGAAAAACGGCCGGTACGAAGGCGACACGATCCAGATCGATTTTCGCGCCAACGCGGAAAGCCTCGGCGCATGGGCCGTTCGCGCCAACAACATCGAAGAATTTAAGCGCGCTCTCGAACGCGGTCGAAGCGAATCGCGCACTTCCGTGATCGTCGTCGAAACTGCTATCGGTGAGCGCGTTCCCGGATACGAATCGTGGTGGGACGTCCCTGTCGCGGAAGTTTCTGAAATCGACGCGGTGAAACAAGCTCGCACCGATTACGAAAAAGCCCGGGTCAAAGAGCGCTATTTTTTCGGAACCGAATCCGGATCAGGCGAGAAAAAATAGCGTGGCCACCAACCAGGCGATTCCACAGACAGCCAATCAGCCGCATCTCAAACGCGTGCTGAGTCTGTGGGACCTGGTCTACTACGGAATCATTCTCACGTCGCCGATCGCCGCCGTCCCCCTTTTCGGCGAAGCGCAAGTTCTCTCGCACGGCCACGCCGCAACAACTCTTCTCCTGGCAATGATCGCGATGTCGGTGACTGCTGTCAGCTTCGGCCGCATGGCCAGCGTGTTTCCATCGTCCGGCTCCGTCTACTCCTATGTCAGCCAAACGATGAATCCCCACGTCGGTTTCATTCTCGGTTGGACGATGTTTCTCGAATTTCTTTTCCAGCCGATTCAAAACGCGCTCTACGCAGTCCTCGCGATCCGTCGCATGGTCCCGCAAATTCCCTTCGCGATACTCGCTGCGATCACCGTTGGCTTAATCACGCTGATGACCGTGCAAGGCATCAAGTTCAACGCGCGCGCCAACCAGGCACTT
>DATAMU010000177.1:0-4158 GCA_036266605.1 Candidatus Acidiferrum sp.
CGGAGGGATCGCCCCCGTTGAAGTATGGCGTGACAAAGGCACCGCTCTGCACGAGGAGGATATTGGAGAGGCGCCATCCGCCGAGGATCGCGTTGGTGGCGCGGTTCCAATCGTGGCCGAACGTGCGGCCCTGACCGAAAGGCAGATCGTAGAGCGCTGTGGTGATCCAGCGGTGACGGCGCGTGCCATAGACTTCGCCGTAGTCAAGGCTGCGATCGTCGAAGTAGGTTGCGCGCGAGCCGCCGTTTTCGTCGGCGAAGCTTTGCTGGTGGGCCTGGTTGTCGGCGGTGTTTTTCGCAAGTGTGTAAGTGGAGTTGAAGGAGAGGCCGTTGCGGAAGCGGCGATCGGCTTCGAGCTGGAACGCGTTGTAGAGCGAGTTGGCGCTGCTAGCGCGATTGTTGATGATGCCCCAGTTGGGGAACGGACGATCGGTGAGCGGGCGATCGGTGGCGGCGAGGGTGTCGGAGTAGCTCATGTCGTTGTAGCTGGGCGCCCAGACGAGGTGGTTCACCCGCATGCCGATGTAGGAAGCGCGAAGAGCGACGCCGCCGGCGAACTCGTGATCGACGGAAAAATTCCACTGATAAGCGAGAGGATCGTGGAAGTGAATGTCGTTGGCGGTGCCGAAATAATCGGTGCCGTATTGCGGCGCGCCGTAACCGCTACCGCCTGCGCTTAGTGCGGGCCACTGATACGCCGGACCCGTTGGAGTGAGCTGGTTGATGAAGGTTTGCGTGCCGGCTTGCAGCGTGCCAGTGAGCGCGTAAAAGATCGCGCCGAGCGTGGTGATGTTGTACATGCCGACGCCTGCGCGGATCGCGGTCTTGTCGTTATTGAACGGGCGATATGCGAATCCGAGACGCGGCATGAAGCGATCTTTGTCGGCGGTGCGGAGGCCTCCGGGCAAACCGGCCTGGCTATTCGACAACACCGGAGTGCACGGAACACCGTTCACGACGGGGCCGGTGGTTTGGCCGAGCGGGCAAGCGTTCATGTTGGCGAGGAAGCCGGGATTGAGAATTGACGAGAAGCCGTCGGGATAGACGACGCGACCGGAACCTTTTACCGACGGATCGAAGTTGCCGATGTTGCCGCCGGCATCGGTATAGCCCGGATGGTATTCGTAACGGAGGCCGAGTGAGAGCGTGAGTTTGGAACTCACCTGAAAGGTGTCCTGTCCGTAGAAATTGTAGTAGATCGAGCTGCCGTTATTGTCCTGGCTGACCGTGTCGAAGAAGGTTTTGTTGGGAACGCCGAGGAGAAAGTCGGCGAAGTCGTTGCCGGTGAAGAGCGCGGAGCTGAAGTCGAACGTGCCGTAATTGTCGGCGCCTTCGAAGCTGAGCGGCGAGACGGACTGAATGTGACGGATATCCGCGCCGAACTTCATCGTGTGCTTGCCTTTGATCCAGCTCAATGTGTCTGTGTATTCGTAAATGTTGGACTTGTTGACGCCGCTGAGGCGATTGACGTTAAGGCTCTGGACACTGTTGAAGTCGAGCTCGGGAATACCGTTGAAAAAGAGATTGTTGTTCGCGATCCCGTCGATGCCGAGCGATTGGGCGAAGCCTTTTCCGTCGAACGGATTGCTGTAGCCGCTGTTGTTTCGCGTGAAGCCAAAGCGGAATTCGTTGACGAGGTTCGGGCGGATGCTATAGCTGGCCGAAACAACCAACATGCGGTAGTCGTCGAACAGATTTTTTGACGGCACGAGGAGCGCGGTCGGCTGAGCCTGGTCGATGTTTTTCCATGAGTAGCGGCCGAAGACTTGCAGTTTCTTGCCGATGTATTGATCGCCGCGAATGTCGAACTGGTTGGAGTGGTAGCTGTTGTCTTGGTTGGCGATGTAGTTGACGCCGCCGGTGAAGACGTTGGGATCGCCGACGTTGGGAAGCGGATAGAGCGCGAGGAGCTTTTGTGCGATGGGCGAGACGCTTGGCAGTTGAAAACCATACGAGCCGCCGTTGGGATTGTTGAGCGGCGTGGTCTGCAATTTGTCCTGTGAGAAGTCACCGCTGCGCATCGCTTGCGTCGGGACGATGTTTTGGATGGCTTCGCCGAGCGGGAAGCGGAAGCCTTCGTAGGTGGTGTAGAAAAATGTGCGGTTATGACCGTTGTAGAGATGCGGAATCCAGACAGGACCGCCGGCGGTGACTCCGAAATCGTTGCCGACTTTTTGAGGCTTCTCGGTTTCGCCATAAGCGGTGGCGTCGAACGCGCGATTTTGGTGATACCAGAAGAGGCCGCCGTGATAGTCGTTGGTGCCACTCTTAGTGACGGAAGTGATTGCGCCGGGCTGGCCGAATTCGGCATTGTTGCCGACGCCGTCGACGCGAAGCTCGGTGATCGTTTCGGCGGAAGGCCACGCATCGGAGAGCGGATTGTTGCTGCCGGCGTTTTGCGTGGTGATGCCATCAACAGAGGTTTCGGACATGAATGGGAGGCCGCCCTGGACGGAATATTTGCCGTCGCTGTCGGGTTGCACGCCGGGAAGGCTCTGCACGAGTTTCAGCGGGCTGGTGCTGCCGTCAGCGCGATAGTTGGCGGGGAGTTCGAGAACGTTTTGCGAATCGAAGCTGGCGGTGATGGCGGGAGTTTCGGAGTTGATCGCGGTGGCGGCGTCGTTGACTTCGACAACTTCGGCACGCGTTCCGACGCTGAGAGTGAATTCTTCGCGGACTTCCTGGCGCGCGAGCAACTGAACATCGTTGTGGACTTCGGCTTTGAACCCATCTTTCTGAACTTCGATGCGATAGTGGCCGGGCTTGAGATCGGGGATGAGGAAGTTGCCGTTGTCGTCCGAAGAGTAGGAGAGAATGGCGCCTTCGTCCTGATTTGTGATTTTGATTTCAGCGGCGGTGATGACGCTGCCGGAAGTGTCTTTAACGGTGCCGAGAATTGTCCCTTGCGTCGATTGCGCGCGAGCCGGGATTATGGCGAGCGACAAGAGCCAGCAGCAAAGCGACAAGAAGACACACGTATAGCGAGACGATTTTTTGTTCATCGTGCGAAATAACCTCCCTCGAATTTACGTCGTCTGTGAAAACAGTGCGCTTCGGGCTAAGCCCGAGCGTGTTGACAGAAAACACTAGGGCGCAACTTTGTGCGAATCGACCGAGCTTACTTTTATTGAGCGACCCGTTCCGACGATTGGTTACAGATGGTGCGACGACGTGGCGCGAGTAAAACAGGCGAACGTGACAGTCGCATGAACACGAGTTGGGAGGATTGTTAAATAGCGTTTAGAACAAGCGTTTGCTGTTCGTGAAGTGAAACGCGTTAGTGCGGCAGCACGTCTGCGATCGGCTTCCCTGCTTTCGGCACGTCAGCGGCGTAATCCTGACCGAGGAAAGCGGCGAGAGTTGCCGCGATTTGACTTTGCGTGACGGGTGCGATTTTCGCGCGCTCGCCCAGAGGCTGAGTGTCGGGGCCGAGGAACATCATCCAGATATATTTTGAGTCGGGAACTTTCTGGCCATGATCGCGCCATTTTTTCGGCGCTTTGCCGCGGCCGTGATCGGGCGAAAAGATAAGCGTGGTGTTGCCGCGATATTCGGGGATCGATTGCGCAAGTTCCCAGATGGCGCGGAGATAGGCATCGACGCGGTGAGCGGAGTCGAGATATTCGGTGTATTGGCCGCCGTGCGCCCAGTCGTCGGTTTCGCCGAGCGAGATGTAGAGGACTTTCGGATGCTTGAGCTTCATGTATTCGACTGCGGTGTGAAACGGGATCGCATCGAAGGCTTCGTCATCCCATACGCGGGGCGTTTCGAGCTTGAGTTGATTGAGAAGATCGAGTTCGGGAGTCGATGGCGTGAGTGTTAGAGGAACGTAGCCGGCGTTGGCCACAAGATGAGAACGCTGGGGATTGAAGACGTTGGCGATCACGTCCCAGGCGCCGAACGCGGCGATGTCATTTTCGTTTTGGGTGAAGCCTGGGCGATTTTTCAGCCACTCGAGAACGGTCACGTTTGGATTGGGGACGTTGTCGTTGCTGTGGATGCGCTCGTCGTCGGGAAAACCGCAGAGCGTTTCGTTGTAGCCGGGATAGGAAAAAAACATGTGATTCGTGACGTAGGCGTCAGAGCCTTTGTCGCGATTGCCGAAGAGCTGGCCCTGCTTGGCGATGACTTGCCAGACGAACGGCATGAGGACTTCGCG
>DATAMU010000178.1:0-2185 GCA_036266605.1 Candidatus Acidiferrum sp.
CTTACTTGGGAGGAAATATGAAGCCGTACAGGCCCTGGACGAAGGAATCGATGTTGGCAGTTGTCGCACTATTGATTCTGGGAACGCTGGTCGTTCCGGCCAATGCTCAGGACGCGGCGGCGCTTTATAAAACGAAGTGCGCGGCGTGTCACGGTGCGGATGGGAAGGGCGAAACCGCGATCGGGAAAGCCAACAAGATGCGAGATCTTGCCTCCGACGATGTTCTGAAAGAGAGCGATGCCGATCTCACCACCATCATTACCAACGGCAAAAACAAAATGCCCGCCTACGCGAAAAGCCTGAAACGGGAACAGGT
Organism: Candidatus Acidiferrum sp.; assembly: GCA_036266605.1. Classification (GTDB taxonomy): domain Bacteria; phylum Acidobacteriota; class Terriglobia; order Acidiferrales; family UBA7541; genus Acidiferrum. Next base: position 317 of record DATAMU010000178.1, read on the forward strand.
GAAAGACTTGGTCGCGTACGTCCGGTCACTTGCGAAGAAGTAAGATAGGCGACGACCGTTGGTTGCTCTCGGTCACGTGCGACCTTGGATGAGAGCCTAGGCGATGCACCATCCCACGACTCTGATCGTTATCTTCGTGCTCTTCAGCGCCGCTCTCATCGGTGTTGTTATTGCGCGCCCGGAAATCACTGCGACGCGCGGCGGCAAGATTCTGGCCTTCCTCGTATTGTTTTTCTTGCCGATTCTGTGCGGAGCGATGGGCGTTTCCAGTGAAATGAACCGGTCGAAGACGACGGCCTTCTGTTTGTCGTGCCACACTATGGAAGCGTACGGCAAAAGTCTTTACATCGATGATCCCGGACACCTCCCAGCGGCGCATTTCCAGAATCATCGCGTGCCGGCGGACGAAGCGTGTTACACATGCCACGCGGACTACGCCCTGTTCGGCACATTAAAAGTGAAGCTGCACGGGCTGCGCCACGTGTACGTCTACTATTTCGGCACTCCTCCGGCGCCGCAAGAAATCAAACTCTATGAGCCATTCAACAACCGTGAATGCCTCCACTGTCACTTAGGCGCTCGCTCGTTTGAGGAAGGCGCCGTGCACACGGCCGATCCGGCTACGTTGCCGGCCGTGAAGTCCAATACTCTCTCTTGCATGTCGAGTGGCTGCCACGAAGTCGTGCACGACATCGCTCATTTGGAAGGCGCGAAACTGTGGAAGGAACCTAACCGATGAGTGACGCGAAGCGGATTGGAAAAAGGCTTCGAATAGCGGGCTCTCTACTTATCACTGGACTTTTAGTCGAAGCCGCATGCCTGATGTTGGCCAAACCGATCGGGTTCGTTCTATTCGTTGTGATTGGCGGTCTGTTCCTTTTTTCGGGAGTAGTGGTGTACCTGCTCGCGCTTGTGATCGACACTCTGAAGTCAGCACCCGGACCCGGCTGAGTCGTGCGACTATGCTCCTGGTCGAATCGGCCGGATGCGGGGCGTCTTCGATGTCTTGGTTCGTTCCATGTCCTGGTTAAAAGGCTATAGGGCAAAGCTTCACTCGGCCGACGACGCGCTGCGTTGTGTTGCGTCTGGAATGCGCGTCTACATTCAGCCGGGCTGTGGCGAACCCGAAGTTTTGGTCCGGGCGTTAATGCGCCGAGCGCCGTTCCTCCGTAACGTCGAAATCGTACATCTCCTCACCCTCGGCTGCGCCGACTATGTCTCGGCGGACATGGCGGGGCATTTTCGTCACAACGCGTTTTTCATCGGCGGCAATGTGCGTGACGCCGTGAATGATGGTCGCGCCGACTACACCCCGATATACCTGAGCGAGGTCGAAGATCTTTTCGAGAGTCGCGCCATGCCGCTCGATGTCGCCCTGATTCAAGTTTCCCCGCCAGATGCGCATGGATTTTGCAGTTTCGGTGTCAGCATCGACACCACCTTGACGGCCTCAAAATGTGCGACGCACGTGATCGCGCAGATAAACGACCAAATGCCCAGGACCTATGGAGATAGTTTCATTCACGTCAATCAGATCACCGCGTGTGTCGAGGCTTCAGCGAACCTCTGTGAGCTTCCTAGTCCGGTGACCACGGGCATCCACGTGGACATCGCCAGAAACGTCGCCACCCTGATCGACGACTACTCCGTGCTGCAAACCGGCATCGGCGGTATTCCCGATGCGGTCCTGCCGTTTTTGCTCGATCGAAAAGATTTGGGTGCGCACTCCGAGCTTGTTTCCGACAGCGTAATTCCGCTGATTGAAGCGGGGGTGTTGACGGGCGCTAAAAAGAATTTCAAGCCACGGAAAATTATTCTGGGGTTTGTACTTGGCACTCGGAAGCTTTTCGAGTTTGTCGGTGATAATCC
>DATAMU010000179.1:0-5485 GCA_036266605.1 Candidatus Acidiferrum sp.
TCACGGGATTCAGTTTGCTCGGCCACGCACGAGAAATGGCGCTTGGCGATTCAGCGAACAGCATCGATCCCGTTTCTCTCGAAGTCGATCATGCGGCATTCGAATATTTTCCTGGAGCGATCGACTGTGCGCGAGATGGTCATCTTTCAGGCGGCCTGAAGAATAACCGCGCATTCATTGGCGACTGCGCGGGTTTTGGCGAAAACGTCGCGCCCGAATTCCAGGATTTGCTTTTCGATCCGCAAACATCCGGCGGCTTGCTCGTTGCAGTTGCGCCAGATGCCGCGGCCGACGCGCTCACTGTGCTGCAACGGCATGGCGTGCTGGCGCGCAGTATTGGCCGCGTCGTGGAAAAGCGATCTCCACTCATCGCTGTCTACTAAGTTCAGCTCGATTCGGCGAAACTTTCTGCCGGCGCCAGAGAATCGGCGCGTATACTTTCCACGCTTCTAAGGCACAACGCGAAACGCACTCCGAACGATGGACACAATCACTCACGGAATCGCCGGCGCACTGATCGGTAAGGCAGTCTTTCGCGGCGACGAAATGTTCGCGCGCCGCCCGATGAATCCGCGACGGATCATCACCTGGTCGCTGATGTTCGGCGCGATTTTTCCCGACGCCGATGTGTTTCGCGGCTGGTTCCAGCACAACGACATGCTGATCATGACGTGGCATCGCAGCATCACGCATTCGTTGGTCTGCTTGCCGATCTGGGCGCTCGTGCTTGCGTTACTCACACGCGCAATCGCGAAGTGGCGAAAATGGGAAGCGCCATCGCTCGCCGTACTTACAGCGATTTACGCGCTCGGAGTCGCCAGCCACATCTTTCTCGATCTTGTCACAGACTTCGGCACGATGATTTGGTCGCCGCTGAAATGGACGCGTCCCGCGTGGGACCTCATCTTCATCATCGATTTCACCCTCAGCGCGATTCTCATCGTTCCGCAATTTCTTGCCTGGATATACGCGAAGAAAGAAGGGCTTCGGCCGCGCGCATTGTCGTGCTGGATTATTTCCGTGGCGGTCACGATCGCTGTCACTGCGTTTTCGCGCGTTGTTGGCGCGCCGATTTCTGTGCGATACGTTTTTGTGGCAATCGTGATTCTTGCCGCTGCTTTTCTTTTGCCCTCGCTGCGTAACGTTGGGCTGACCCTTCGACGTTCCACATGGAATCTCGCCGGGCTGGTGCTCGCGATTCTTTATATCGGCGCGGCATACTTCGCTCATAACGCCGCCTTCGCTCGCCTCCAGAAATTTGCCGAAGCGCAGCACATCGAGGCGCGAGCTATGGCTGCGTTCCCGCTTCCCCCATCGATGGCCCACTGGGACGGACTTATCCTCGGGGCACGGGGCGTCTACGAAACACATATCGACTTTGGCGATCTCTCTGGTGACGCGGATGCAAATCGCACCATCGTCTCAATGGCCGATCTTCGATCACCCGCAGATTCACAGACGCCCGCAGCAGACGTGTCGCGTGCTCAAAAGCTTCCGCCGATCGAATACAGCTATTTCCCTGACGCGCCCTCGAATCAGTTCATCGAGGCCGCGAAGCATCTCCCGCAAGTCGAAACATTTTTCTGGTTCGCGCGATTCCCCGTCACGCGCTTTCACAAGGACGGAAGCGATTCAGTCGTGGAGTATTACGATGCGCGTTTCCCGCATCGCGACCGTGGGGCATCGCCGTTTACGTACCAGGTTCGCTTCGATGCGAACGGCGCTGTGATCTCTCAAGGCTGGAAAAAGTAATACGAAGTCTGACGACGACGAGCAGACTAGACTCGTCCAGCGGCGGTTCCGCTTCCAGCGGCCTCAGCCGGGTGAATCACCACCTGCCGCTCTTCACCGGCGCCGACGCTCTCGGTTCGCACGCCAGTTATCTCTTTCAGTGCCATATGGACGATGCGCCGTTCGCGCGATGACATCGGATTCAGCCGAAACGGTTGCTTCGAAGCCCGCACGCGTTCCGCCGCGACTCGTGCGGTCATTCGCAGCTCTTCAAATCGCAGTGCACGATAGCCGCCGCAATCGAGATGAATCTTTTCGTGAAACGCCGGCTCAAGCCGCAACGCGCGATACGCCAAATGTTCCAGCGCTTTCAAAGCTTCCGCCCCGCGCTCCAGAAGAAAGTCTTTGTCGCGCCCGTCGAGGTCGGCAACGATTTCTTCTTCGCGTGCCGAAGAAGCAGCACCGTCCGTCTCGGCCAGCACTCGTACGCTGACGGTTAGCTGGAGCTTTCCCGCGCGCACAGTGTCTTCCAAAAATTTACGAAGCGCATCGGCAGCGGCGGCGCGATCAAACTGCCCATTTTTCACAAGTTCAGGAGGCACGGCGAAATCCCCCACGATCGATCAGGTTAAATGCAGAGCCCAAATCCTTGTGTCGTTGGTCCAATGCGTTGTTACTTTTTCTTTTTCGCCGGCGCCTGCACAACCGCCTTCACGGGGTGCTGCTTGTTCAGCCAATACTGCTGGCCGATTCCTACGATGCTGCTCGTCAGAATATACAACGCCAATCCGCTCGAGATCGGCGAGATGATGAAGATGCCCGCCATCGCGATCGGCATTACCTTCATCATTGTTTGCTGCTGCGGATCGGTCGACGTCATCGGCGTCATCTTCGACACCAAGTACATCGACAAGCCCATCGCGATCGGCAGCGCGTAGTAAGGGTCGCGCGCCGAAAGATCGGTGATCCATCCGAACCAGCGGGCATGCCGCATCTCGATCGTCGAACGCAGCATCGAGTTCAACCCGAACCAGATCGGCATCTGCAAAAACATTTGGAAGCAGCCGCCCACCGGGTTGATTCCCTCGCGTGAGTAAACTGCCATCACTTCTTTGTTCATCTCCGCTTTGCGCGGATCACGCATCGAGTACTTCTTATATTTGTCCTGGATCTGCTTGATTTCCGGCGCGACGCGCTGCATTTTCAGCGTCGTTCTGTAGCTCGAAATGCGCAGCGGGAACAGCAGCATGTTGATCACGAGCGTCAGCACAACGATCGCCCATCCCCAGTTCGGGATGTAGTTGTGCAGCCACTTCAAGCCGTGAAATAGTGGATCCGCGATGATTTCGAAGAACCCGAAATTGACCAATGAATGCAGCGGCGGCCGCATTTTCTTCAAATCATCGTAGTCTTTCGGCCCGACGTAAACGCGCAGACCCGTTGTCTGCTGCGTAGCTGTCACAATCTGCGGTACAGCTTCCTGCGTATCTTTTCCATCGACCTGCACATTGCGCGAATCGCGCCAATAGCGCGCCTCGAGCGTTCCTGGCAGCGGCCCAGGCCCCGGCAAAAACACCGCCGCGAAGTAGCGATCCTCGATACCGGTCCAATCTTTGCCGGTCTGCCATACGCCGGGCGCCAATTTCTCCGCTTCGTCCAGCTTTTTCGCAGCGATGTTCGTCAACTTGCCGTTTTGGTCGTAGAACACCGAAGTTGATTCGATCGGCGACGGATTCTGCACCGTCAAATCACCGAATCCGCCGAGCCACCCCAGTCCAGCCACGACAGGAGAGCCGTTCAGCTTCGTGATCGTCTCAACGTGTACGACATACGAATTGTCAAAGTGAAATCGCTTCGTGATCTCGAGTTGCCCATTGCTCCACGAAAATTCCGGATCGCTGCCGGCAAACTTCGCACCGCCTGCGCTCGGGCTCTGCGTCACCACGTACAGCCCATCGTTCGCCGCCGTCTGCAATTGTGGATCGTTGAAAATCAACGCAAACGGCCAGCCACCCGTAGCCTGCGCTGCTTCTGGATGCACGACGTCCAGCACCTTCTGGGGCTTCGAGTCATCCAGATATTTCTTCAGTTCCCAGCTCTTCACCACCGCGCCGCGATTCGAAAAGACGACCCGATACAAATCGTTCTCGACGGTGACCGCCTGCTCTTGCGTATCGGCTTTCGCGGCCGCCGGCGGAGCTTGCGACGCAGCCGCTCCCGCGCCGCCCGAAACATTTGCCGTGCCTTTCGAAGGCGCCATCGCCGTCGGACCCGGCCCGCCGGTCGCATTCGCACCACCACTCACCGCGTTTGCGCCCGATCCTGCCGTTGCCGGCCCAGTCTGCGCAGTCGCGCCGTTTTTAGTCAGCGACGCCGGTGGCTTCGGCGCAAAAAACTTCGTCCACAGCAAAATCACGCCCATCGACAGCAGCGACGCCACTAACAGCCGCAGCTCATGTCCAAATTTCGGTTTTTCCACGTCGCTCAACTGTGTCCCTCGAAACTCCCCGCCGTCATTGCATGCCGATGTCCCGCGCCGTGAACGCCATCGCCATCATCACCGCAGCATTCCGGCACCGGGTCATACCCAAATTTCCCCGAAAATGGATGGCATCGCAGCAGCCGCTTCAGCGTCAGCCACGAGCCGCGCGCCAACCCAAACCGCTCCACCGCCTCATACGAATACTGAGAGCAGCTCGGTACAAACCGGCACTGCCCGGCGAACAGCACAGACAAATACGCCTGATAAAACCGCAGCGCCATCAACCCCACGCGCGCCAGCAGCCCGACGCGTAGGCGCACGGCATTGCCGTGCCCGTCTTCGATTCTCGTCGTATCAAGGTTTGTTGTTGCCTGCGTCGCCATCACGCCATTCCGCTCTTCACCACGCGCAAAAACTCGTTCGTCACCACGCCAAATTCCGATCTCACCACAACCTTCTTCGGATGGATCACCAAATCCCATCCCGCCCCGATCTCCTCGCGATGCAGCCGCACAATCTCCCGCACGCGTCGCCGGATACGATTGCGCACCACGGCCCCACCGATCTCCTTTTTGATGCTGAACCCGAATCGGCTGTAAGGCATCTGGTTGGCTCGGAAAAATACGGTGAAGTGGGAATTCGACTTGCGCTTGCCGGTGCGATACACGGCATCAAATTCGCCGCGCCGCACCAGTCGCACTGCACGAGGAAATCCGTGGCCCTCCGTCTTACTCTGGGGTGAGCCGATGACGTCCCTTCTTACGGCGCGCCGCCAACACCTTTCGGCCGCCTACGCTCTTCATTCTCGCTCGAAATCCGTGCGTCTTCGCACGCCGCCGCTTCCGCGGCTGATAAGTCCTCTTTGGCAAGGTACTGCCTCCCTATATTTCACAAATATTGGCGTCGCTATGTATTACGTTTCGCGACCGCGCCGAGTTTCGTGACCCACATCGCGCCCGGCATCGCGCTCAGACAGGCCGCACTCGCAGCCATTTCCGAATCAGTAAGTGTAATTGACCCCCGCGCAATGGGTCAATCTATAAGGGACCTCGCGCGCTGTGCGTTCACCAGCCGACAGCCCGATTGATCGACCTTGCAACCAGAAATCCTGCGACGAATCCGAGAATTCCTCCCAAAGTTCCCGATCCAATAGAAGGACTAGCGCGAGGATTCCCGCCGCGGTGGAGCCTTGCAGGTGCAACGCGCCGAGGGCGACGATTGCGATGAAACCTAAGATGCAGCCACCGATCAGCGCGCCCGTGGAACACAATG
>DATAMU010000180.1:0-24749 GCA_036266605.1 Candidatus Acidiferrum sp.
TTGCTTCCGGCCCAGCTGTTCCTCCAACTAGCCAAGCCGGCCCGTTATGAATCACCGCGCTCGAAAGATGCCCTGGAAAAACCATTCCGCTATCCGGCACCGAAAATAAAAATGTCTCTCCAAAATCAAACGCCGCATGCATCCCAAACGCAAACCAAAGCGTTCCCGTCCGCCGCACCGTAAAGCACCAGAAAACTCCAACCGCCATAACTCCCAAAATCCCCGGCCAACTTTCGCCCGGATTCCCAAGGTGCACTGCGCCAAAAATCACCGACGTCACAATCGTTGCCGGCCAAAACCCGAATCCCTTTGTCAGCGCAAACTGCACGTATCCGCGAAACGCATACTCCTCGAAAAATCCCACCACGACAAAGACCGCAATCCAGAACAACGCCCATCTCACCAAGCCCGTGCCGTGAACTTCCAACGACCCAAAACTGTAGTATCCGGCTGCCGCCAGCACCCCAACGATCGCGCTAATCTCCACTATGCCGAACGCCGCGCCCTGTAAAAACAGTCTCGTCTGTCCAGAACGCCAAGGCAGCCCGTACTCACCTAACCTCCGCATCTCTAACCGCGTCATCAACCATGCCGCCAGCAACGTCCCAACAGCTCGGGTCAGTTCCGAGTAAAACAGTCCACTCGTGAACTGATTCGCAGGGGTGATGAGCCGGGCCAACACCGCCAGCGTCCCGAGCGTCGCGCCGAACCCAACCATAAAAACCAGGAATAGAAACACCCGCAGAATCACCGGGCCTGGAGCCATGCTCTCCAGAAACTTGGGCTCAGCCGGTGTCGGCGGCGCCGCATTCACCCACAAATCACTCGCTCCCCCGCCCTCAAGCCCCGGTTTTTGCTCCGTTTCCGTCTTCGCCTCCCAATCACTAGCTGAATCTCATACAACACTATGTACGGGCGCAGCACTGCAGCGCCCCAGCTTGGCAAAATCTCAACACGTTCCCGCTAACCGCCTCAACCAAATTAACCGGAACTCCGAATTCATTTCATTTTCGCCGCCCTATCCCACACAAAACACTTGCATTGCCGCAATAACCAGTGTTCTACTCCTAACCGGTTACTATCTCTCGGGCCAATTCCACTCCACGACTCCACTCTCGGAGGCTCGAAAATGTCTCCTGCTGCCGAAATTGTCGTCCTTCTGGGCGGCCGCCTCGCCGTCGATTTCGCCAACGCCCCGTCTTACCCCGGAGCACCTTTCAACGACCTTTCCTGGGAAGAATTCATCGGCTTCCTCGAAGCTGCCGGCATCGTCTCGTCCGAACGCAGCGATCAACTCTTAGCCCTGCCTGAAACCGACCCTCGCTCGGCTCACGGTCTTCTGACCAGAGCCATCAATCTCCGCGATGCCCTTCGCGAAATCTTCACCGCCCTGGTCCGCCACGAACCCATCGCCCCCGAATGGACCAAACCCATCAACGACGTCCTCCGCATCACCGAAGGTCACGACGAACTGACTCAGGTCGATGGACGCTGGAAGCTTCAATTCGTTGCGCGCGAGACCGGCCTAGACTGGCTCCTCGCCGCTGTCGCCCGCTCCGCCGCCGAAATCGCGCTCGAAGGTGAAGGCGCCAAAGTCCGGGTCTGCGCCAATCCGGCCTGCGGCCTCTTCTTCTGCGACAAATCCCGTACCCACAAGCGCCGTTGGTGCTCAATGTCTGTCTGTGGCAATCGTAACAAGGTCGCCAGCTTCGCCCGCCGGCGATTTCCTCCCGCCGCGTCCGCAGCTCGCGCCTGATCGCGTCGGGTCACGGCACGCCTGGCCTTCTTCATCGAATCGCGGCAATCACTTCGTCGAAGCCGGCGCCATCTTCACATACTTCGGAGACTCACCCTTCGACCACGGATCATACGTGTGTGCAAACACGAGCCTCTCCGCCAGCGGCGGATGCGAGTACAGCCAGAACGTAATCAGCCCCGGCGGATTCGGATCGGCCAATCCAATTTCACCCAAAATCTGAAATGAGTGCGCCGCCACTTCCGGCGCATTCGGCACGATTCCGTGAATTACTTCAAGCCCGTAAATATCCGAATTGTGTTCCTGCATCCGGCTGTAGCCGTTTTCGATCGGCATCGAAATAAAAATAAGAATTTCGAGAATCAGCAGCATCGCCGCCAGCGACGCCCAATCTTCCGGCCCCTCGATTCCCCACCGGCGTCCCCACCTCGCCAACGCCCAATTCAACGCGCGGAATCCGACATAAAGCGCGGCAAGCAGGCCCACCGCAAAAAACGTAAATCCCTTGGCGATGTGATTCAGAACGTAGTGCCCGGCTTCGTGCCCGAAAATAAAGAGCGTTTCGTCGGTGGTCAGCTTCTGCACGGTCGTGTCCCACACGACGATGCGCTCGGACGCGCCAAATCCAGTGACGTAAGCATTTACGTCGTTCGTCTTCTTGCTCGCGTCCATCAGAAACATGCGATCGGTGGGAATGTGCAACCCCGTCCGCTGTACGACTTTCTCCATGTCCGCCGCCAGCGCGGGATATTTTTCCGCGAGTGGATGAAATGTGTTGAACATGGGATCGACGAACCACGGACTGATAAAGAAGATGAACAGCAGTATCGGCAGCGCTGCAACCCAGAAGAAAAACCACCAGCGGCGCGGGCTCCAGCGCATCACGCGAAACAGCACCATCACCATCAAGATCGCCGCGCCAATGCCAAGCAATTCGCTCTTCGTCCAATCCCAAAACCACGGCGCCCAGCCTTCCACCGACTGCTCAAATCGCAGCGAAAGCGAATGTCCATAGAGGTGAATTGGCAGGCTGCATAGATCGAGCACCGCAATCAGCAGTGGGACGAAGATCAATCCTTGCAACCAGTGATTCGGAGTTTTGCGTTCGGCGAAGCTGCGAATTTTCGCTGCGATGCCGAAACGCAAAATCACGATGAGCACAAAAACGCCGAGCAAGTACGAAACGAAATACAAAATGTATTCCGCGCGAGAAAATGCGATGGCCTTTTCGTAGCGATCGCCCGACAGCGTGTACTGTTCGGTTTTCGGCGCCTGTGGCTTCGCTTTTTCGCTGGCAGGTGTACTCGGAACAGCGGCCTGCGAAGGCGTCGGACGCTCCGGATAAGTTTGCATTTCGGACGCTTGCGGTCTGGCGGCCGCAAATCGCGCAACGGAAGGCGCCGCGAAAATCGCACTCAGCAGTACGAGGATCGTCGTAGCACAGAAAACACGCACTTGCCCCATATCCCATTGGACGCGCCACTCGCGCATTTGCGGGATTTCCACCGTCTTGTCCACCATGGTTAGCCGGAGTATGAAACGTCGGCGTCGCGACTGCAAGAGCGTGCAGATCAGAACACGAGGAAGCAATATGCAGTAAAGTGCGTGTGATTTAGCGAAATCAGCGCGGCCCAATTCCGGGTGAGAACATTGCCGAAACCGGTGCCGCAGTCGCTGGGTGAGCTGTCTTCAGGCAGTAGTTGCGCACGGCGCCAGTCGTAGCGAGCCCGATGTGGACGATGGAAGTTGCACGCTCGAGCTTGTGATGACCGTAGTGATGGAATAAGTAGGAGACGCCGATCGACGCTCCGGTGCCGGCCGCTTCGATCGCGGCAAACGCGGCGTGATTATCGACGACGTCGTTGGTAAGCAGAATCTCGTCGCGTCCACGCCGCCGCATGTTCAACGTCGAAAAATAATCGAGCGTGCGCGAAGCCCCGACTCCGGCAAACAGCAAATCGTTGGTCGCATCCCAAAAGCGATGTTCGTTGCTGCTCGTCGTTGCTGGCTTGGGAGCGAGCGACGGTACGGGACGAGCGCTTACACGCGTATCATCGCTACTCGACGATGGTGAAGTGGACTGCGACTGCGTATGCACGAAGTCGTTTGGTGCTGCGGAAAGATCCAAATTTCGCCGCACAGAAACCTGCGGCGAACGCGACAACCACGAAGCGTTTGCATCTTGCGCCCGCGTCAAACTGCCAAACAGAATTATCGCTGCGATCGCCAGAGCGATCCGAATGTGTCGGGTGAATGCCATGGATTCGATTGTCTCGATTTCTCCTTAGTATTTTGCCCCATCGCCCGGCGTACCGCATCGCCCTTTCTGAATGACTCGCTAGTGACTGAGAACACGTCATTTAATCGCGCGGGTGCCTCATTCGCACTGCCGTTCGTCGAGGCGATTGCCGCCCAAAGATCGCGGGAGTATCCTGACCCTTGGCATTGCACCGTTTCACGCGTTCCACAGCAAATCGAGGAACCACCATGCGGCACAAATTCCAAACCTTCGCCACCATCGCGCTTGCCGGAGCATGCGCTGCTCTTTTCGCATTTTCTTTGCCTGCGAGCGCTCAGGATTCGCAATCGCAACAGACGCAATCCGTTGCCGACGCCGCACGCCAGGCTCGCGCCGCCAAGAAAGGCAAGGCGGCGAAAGTCGTCAGCGACGACGACATCCAACCGAGTTCTTACCAGCCAGGCAATCAGGGATTGAACGTAGGTTCCGCGCCAACTTCCGATTCGCAGGCGCCGAATGCCGCCGAAGTGAAAGCGGACCTAAGAGCTGACGAAAAGCAGCTGAACGCCGAAACGAATGCGACACCGAAGCAGGGCGAGGACCCGGCAATCGCAAAAGCGCGGCAAGAACTGGCAGAAGCCGCCGAGAAACTGGACTTACTGAAGCGCGCGAATGCGCTCGACCAAGACACTTATTTTTCAAAACCCAACTACACCACCGATCATGACGGCAAATCGAAGCTCGACGCCGAGCAAGCGGAGATCAAGGATCAGCAAGCGATTGTTGACGATCTCAAAGCCAAGCTCGAACAGCTCAAAGCCGAGCATGGCGTCGTCGATCCCGAACCCGTGAAGAAGAAGCCGTCGAAGCCGCAAAATGCGGGATTCACGATGCCCGATAAAACGAGCGATCAGCCGGCTTCGGATCAGCAGCCCGCACCGCAGTCTCGACGCTAATTTTAAGGTGCGGTTCTGGGCCGTCGGCGGCCAATCTCTGCCTGAAATTTGGCTAAACTTTTCCCCCTCCCCATTCGTATCCTCTCGTAGCAAGTCGGTTCCTATCGAGCACGAATTCCGGCAAGTCCGCCGAGCGACCGCGATGACGCTGTGTAAGTCCGCGCGCAATAAATCCAACTGCATTTAGTGAGATCAAAATCAAAATGCAACTGACAATCGACAATCTGACGAAACGGTACGGCGGCGGTGTGCAGGCGCTGACGAATGTTTCTCTCACGCTTGGTCCCGGAGTGCTCGGGCTGCTTGGTCCGAACGGCGCCGGCAAGTCCACGTTGATGCGGATTCTTTCCACGATCACGCAGCCGACGTCGGGAAAAGTTTTGTGGAATGGCGGCGACGTCGCGCGCAATCCCGATGCGCTGCGCGATGTGCTCGGGTATTTGCCGCAGGATTTCGGCGTATATCCAAATCTAAGCGCGCTGGAATTTCTGGAATATCTCGCAGCGGTGAAAGGCATAGCGGCAGCACCCGCGCGGCGCCGGATCGGCGAATTGCTCGAGCTTGTGAATCTCACCGATGCGGCCAAGCGCCCACTCGGCGGTTACTCCGGCGGCATGCGGCAGCGTGTGGGAATTGCGCAGGCGTTGCTTAACGATCCGCAACTTCTGATTGTCGATGAGCCGACAGCGGGGCTCGATCCGGAAGAGCGCGTTCGTTTTCGCAATCTGCTTTCGGAGCTTTCGGGCGAGCGCATCGTGATTTTGTCGACGCACATCGTGTCCGATGTGGAAGCGGTCGCGACGAACATCGCGATTCTGGCGCACGGACGATTGCTTGCGCACGGTTCGCCGGAATCGATTCTCGATGCTGTGAGTGGGCAGGTGTGGGAACTTGTCGTGCCGAGCGGCGATTTACCTGCGTTGCGCCAAAAATATCCGATCAGCAGCACGGCGCATCGCAGCGACGGCGTGCATGTTCGCATCGTGTCGCCGGCGCCGCCGATGATGCCGGGAGCGCGTGTGCCGCGGCCGCTGGAACCATCGCTGGAGGACGCGTATCTCGCGGTGCTTGCCGAGCGGCGCAGCGATGCGACCGCTGCGGCGGGCACAAACGTGGCGAGCAATGCTGGTCGCGCCGCCGGAGCGATTGCGTGAGCCAGTTTCGCGGCATCGAACTTCGTGCAATCGGGGCGATTGCGCGCGCGGATTTTCTCGAACGCGTGCGGCGTTACAGCTTTCTGCTCACGCTGCTGTTTGCGACCTTTCTCGGCTATGCCGCAGCTACCGGGCGAATCATGATTCAGCTCGGCGGTCATCGCGGCGTGTACACCTCCGCGTGGGTTGGCGCGCTGGTGGCGCTCGTCACAACGTGCTGGGTTTCGCTGGTCGGCTTTTACATCGTGAAGGGTGGAATCGATCGCGACCGGCAAACCGGCGTCGGGCAAGTTCTCGCGGCGACACCACTGTCGAAGCCGACGTACACGCTCGGAAAATTTCTCAGCAACTTTGCGGTGCTCGGCTCGATGGTGCTGGTTCTCGCTGTCGCCGCGGTCGTGATGCAGATTTTTGTGCACGAAGATACGCATCTCGATTTTTTCGCGTTGCTCAGTCCATTTGTCGTCGTAGCGTTGCCGGCGATGCTGCTGACGGCAGCGGTGGCGGTGCTGTTCGAGGCGCTGCCTGTCTTGCGCGGTGGAGTCGGGAATGTTGTGTGGTTTTTTGTGTGGGCGTTTCTCGGCGTCGCGCTTTCGGCGATCACCGGAATCGAATGGCTCGATCCGCTGGGAAATATGACGATGGCGCACAGCATGCAGCAGGGCGCTTGGGCGCACATTCCCGACTACAAGGGAGGGTTTGCGTTCACGATTGCCGACAAGCCGGTGGAGGTGGTGCAGTCGTTTCGCTGGGAAGGCGTACCGTGGACGACGTCGCAGATTTTGTTGCGGTTGGCGTGGTGCGGCGTGGCGATCGTGCTGGTGCTTTTTGCGGCGGTGGTGTTCGATCGATTCGATTCAGCAGGCTGGCTCGGTCGAGCGCGAAGAAAGGTCGCGCATGCGCCTGCCGACGCCGCGTTCGCAAACGGAACTGAGCGTGAAAACGGCGCGACGACCTCGACCGAGTCAGCTGTTTCAGTTGGAATTTCTGCGCGGCCAACCGCCGCTAGGATCACGCCAGCGAGGCTGAATGCTCTCGCCGTTGGAGATCGCAGCAACGCGTTCGTGCGATTGTTTGTCGCGGAGTTGAAACTCGCGGTCAAAGGTTTGCACTGGTGGTGGTACGCCGTGGCAGCGGGATTGTTGATTGCCCAGGCTACTGCACCGCTTGCAACGGCGCGTCAGCAATTGCTCGGTACTTCGTGGCTGTGGCTCGTGCTGGTCTGGTCGGGCATGGGAGCGCGCGAATCGCTTTTTGGCACGCGGGCGCTGCTGTTTTCGTCGGCGCGGATTTTGCCGCGTCAGCTTTTTGCGTGCTGGCTTGCGGGATTTGTGCTTGCTGTTGCGTTTGGCTCCGGCGCTGGATTGCGAATTTTTGCGACACAAGGTGCTGGCGCTTTGTTGCCATGGATCGCCGGTGCGGCGCTTCTGCCATCGATGGCGCTTGCACTCGGCGTGTGGAGCGGGACGTCGAAGCCGTTCGAGGGAATTTTGACGGCGATGTGGTACATCGGGCCGATGAATCGCGTCAGAGGAATCGATTTTACCGGCGCGTCGAATGGGCCGGAGACGATGCGCTACGTGGTGGAGTATCTCGTCATCGCCGTGGCGCTGGTGATTTTCGCGGCCGTGCTGCGGATGCGGCAGATCCGATCGAATTAAGCTCCGAAAGAAAAAACAAGCAGACAAATGCTTGAGCCCGGGCAAGCTGGGGCGCAGCGTGCTGCGCCCCTACACGAGGTTGGTGGAGTTCAATGCGATCGCGGCGAGCGGCGCGAGTGTTTTGCGGCGCGACCGACTCGAGCACCTAAATTTATTTTGGTTCGAGGACGAGCGGCAGGCCGTTTTTGGGATTGCCGACGACGATTACTTTTGTGTTGTTGCTCATCGCGAGCTTTTCGGTGGCTTCGATGCCTTTCCATTCCAAGAGCTGCGAGCTGATCCCCTGGGCGACGATTTTCTGGAAGTCGGAAATACCTTGAGCCTCGATGCGTTTGCGTTCGGCTTCCTGCTTCTCTTTCTGAAGGACGAAGCTCATGCGTAATGCGTCCTGCTCGGCCTGCTGTTTAGCTTCGATGGACCCCTTGAGCATTGCCGGGAGCTGCACATCGCGTAGCAACACGTTTTCGACAATCACGCCACGCGGAGCCAGTTCTTTGCTCAATTCGTCCTGGATTTGCTGCTGCACCAACTCACGCGCATTGGTATAGAGGGCGTTGGCACTGTGCGCCGAAGTCGACGCGCGAATCGCGGCGCGCAGAGTCGGCTCGACAACTTTTTCGGCGTAGTTGTCGCCGATGGTCTGATAGACGTAGGCGGCCTTGCTGCGATCGAGACGGAAGAGCAGCGAAGTGTCGAGCGCGAGGATCAAGCCTTCGTTCGATGGGACGTTCGCGCTTTCTTTCACCGATTGCGTCTGGATCGAAAGCTTCTGCACTGCTTTCAGCGGATTGATGAGGTGGATCCCTTCGCCGAGCGTTTCGCCAGTGACTCGGCCGAACAGCGTGAGCACGCCGACGTTGCCGGTCGGGATGGAAGTGACGCTCCATAGCAACAGAAGTACAACGGCCACGACGGCGACGATACGGAGAAATCCGCCGCTGCGAAAATTGGGCATGCTTGGCAATGGGCCCGAGTATCCGGTTCGCGAATCTGCCATTTTTTCCTCCGGCGCACACGATGGCGCGCCGCGCTCCGCTTTCGATCAAAGGTCCGACCGATCGGCTCGCACTAGGGCGAGGCGGGTGCGCTCTTGGGTCTATGTTGGGGCAAGAAGGGCGAACGGAGCGGTGCATCGAATGCCGGAAGGACGAATCCGCCATTCCCTTTTTGGTACGGACTCCGCCCCAAGGCTAGCGAGTCCCTCTTTTGAAACGTCGTTCGAAACGAAAAGGGGTATACCCCATCGTTTTATCTCAAGAGTGAATATGTCTACTGGAATGAGTCGTTTGCAGAATTATGGAAAATAGGAGTGAATAACTCTTTTATTTCGAGTCGTTTATCTTTCTCCGATTTGCGCTTTTATTTCGCTTTTGGAGGGAATGATTGAACGCAGGTTTCTATGAAAGGTATAGTACCACAGAGATACCTCGATGTCAAGAGCGATCGGTGAGATTTTGCGTCGCCGCCGCTAGCGGGGACGAGGGCGAAGCGGCGGACGAGCTGTCAGGGGGCGCGGGCGGAGCCGGAAGCGGGGGCCTAGTGGCGGCGGGACAGTGCGCAGGAAGTCGCCACAGCAGGGACACCGGCCGTCTTCATTGACGGGGCCGGATGCGTCAGCACGCAGCCAATGACCGCGAAGGTCACAGAGCGCGTTGATACATTGAACGGTAAAACCGGGAAGATATTGCATTCGAGAATTTCCCTCAGTCGCGCGGGGACGAAAAAATCGTTTCGCGCGAAAAAACCGACCAACGTTGCGAAATTGTTGCGCGTAGGTGAGTGTGGTGTCAAGGGTAAACAGCACAAGATGTAGCGGTGCCGTTGCAAACTGAGGAAAACGTGTTTGAAAATGAGGAAAAAGATAGAGCGCGAGGTTCGCACCCCTGTTGATAGCTTTTGCCCTGTGGCAAATTGTGTTGCGTTTGGCTCGAAAAACCGCCGGCAGGATGCCGGCGCTACAAATGACTAGAGTTGCGAAACAATCTGCAATGCCAACGCTTTTTCCATCGACTCTTTCTGTTCGACGGAAAGCTTTGCGTATACGGCGATCTTGAAAGCGCCCGAGCCTTTTTTAACGATCAAGCCGACCTGATCTCCGACTGCGAGAAAGAAGGCATCGTCACCGATACCAGAAACGGAAGTAACGACTGCGGGAGCCGGCATATGTTTGCCGGGCTCGAAGGCATTCGTGTCCGAATACAGGAGCAGCGTAATGAATTTCACACTGCTCGTAGCCGGAGCGGATGCATTCCACTGGCAAAGTTTAGCGGAGCCAGCAGTTCCCGCGCCTACATCCGCGCTGATGGCGGATTTGATTTTCGCCGGCGTGAGGAGCGAGCAAGCGTCACCCGGCGCCGCGTTCGCCAGCGGCGCAGCGAGGGTAACCGCAAAAATCCCAACAAGAAGTGCGGCAAGGGTGAATTTGAGCATTCGAGCGACTCCGAGGTGAGCCAGACGCGGATGCCGCTAGTTTACCGAGGTGGGTTTCGCGGGCAACAGGAAATTCTCACGAAGCATCAGGAATCCGTCATGTGGGACGCGGCGAGTTGCTCGGCGGTGAACCACAAATCTGGGATGTTCGCTGAGCCAAGACGCAAAATGTCTTCGAGGGCCTCGCGTACTTCGCTGAGGCGGAAGTCGACGCCGAGACGTTCGAGCAGATCGATCAGCGGAGTGGCTCCCTCGGCCAGCATCGGAGAAGGTAGCTGACCGAGCCCGTGCGGGTTTCGATCGAGACTGTGATAGGTGACGACGTAGATGGTGCCGCCGCCGGAGCCGTGGCGCACGATGCGGAGAAAGCCGCGTGTCCGCGGCTTCTGGATGGGAAGCTCGGCGGTGAAGTTTGAGCGGTGCGGGGCGGCGCTCATCGATTGGGATCCTGGTAGCCCAAGTCGTATCGGATGAGCGTCCTCAGCTGCAGCCCGACGTGCTGCCGCAGTTTTCGCACTTGTAGCAAGCGCCGTTGGGCACCATCAACATGCCGCATTCGGAGCAAGCGGGAGCGCCTTCGTGCGCGTTGGTCTGTTTGAGTGAAGCGTTGGCCGTGGTCGCAGTGGTTACGGCCTGAAGCATCGACTCGACCATCGACGAATTGGAAGATGTCGGCGCCGCCGCGGCCGCGATCTGCTCGCCCGTCAGCTTGAGGTAGTCCGGCGAGATGAACCGCCCACCGAGCCAGCGCGCGATGTAATCGAGCACCGACGATACGAACCGAATGTTCGCATTCGCGGTGATGCCCGACGGTTCGAAACGCGTGTTGACGAGCTTATCGACGAAGACCTTCAGTGGCACGCCGTACTGCAGGCCGAGCGAAATGGTGAGCGCGAGGCCGTCCATGACGCCCGAAAGCGTCGAGCCTTCCTTCGACATCTTGATGAAAATCTCGCCGGGGCGGCCGTCTTCGTACATGCCGACGGTGATGTATCCTTCGTGACCGCCGACGGAGAATTTATGCGTGACCGAAGCGCGCTCGGTCGGCATCTTCTCACGCTGGCGGCGGCCGAAAAGTTCCTGCTGCACGGGCGCGGCAGGTTCCGCAGCCACAACAACGGTTTTCTTTTCGTCCTTCTTTCCTGCTGCTGAGAGCGGTTGCGAACGCTTCGAATTGTCGCGGTAGATCGCCACAGCCTTGAGGCCGAGCTTCCACGACTCGATGTACGCGTCCATGATGTCTTCGACGGTCGATTCCTCGGGCATGTTGATTGTCTTGGAGATCGCACCAGAGAGGAACGGCTGCGCCGCAGCCATCATTTTCACGTGGCCCGTCCACGCGATGGAGCGGCCGCCGCCCATCGGCGCGAGCGAGCAATCGAAGATCGGCAGCTGCTCCGCCTTGATGTAGGGAGCGCCGTCGATTTTGCCCTTGGCGTCGATATAGGTGACGATTTCGCTGGTCTGCTCCGGCGTGAAGCCCATCTTCATCAGGGCTTGGGGCACGGTGTTGTTGACGATCTTGATCACGCCGCCGCCGACAAGCCGCTTGTGCTTGACGAGCGCGAGATCGGGCTCGATGCCGGTGGTGTCGCAATCCATCATGAAACCGATGGTGCCGGTCGGAGCGAGCACGGTGACCTGGGAATTCTTAAAGCCGAACTTTTCGCCGAGGTTCAGCGCGTCGTCCCACGAATCCTGAGCCGCCGCGTAGAGTTCCGGCTGCACATTTTCGGACTTGATGCCACGCATCGCGTCGCGGTGCATGCGAATCACGTCGAGCATCGGCTCGCGGTTGACCGCGTAGCCCGGGAACGGCCCCTTGCGCTCGGCAATGCGCGCCGACTGCGCGTAGGCCTCGCCGCACATCAGCGCGGTGACGGCGCCGGCGACGTCGCGACCCTCGTCAGAGTCATACGGCAGCGCCATCGACATCAGTAGCGCGCCGAGATTGGCGTACCCGAGGCCGAGCGGCCGGAAGTTATGCGAATTTTCGGCGATTTTCGGCGTGGGATAGCTCGCGTTATCGACCAAAATCTCCTGCGCCGTGATCGTGATGTCGCAGGCATGGCGGAACGCATCGACGTCGAACTTGCCGTTCGGCTCGAGATACTTCATCAAGTTGAGCGAGGCGAGGTTGCAAGCCGTGTCGTCGAGGAACATATATTCCGAGCAGGGATTCGACGCGTTGATGCGCGCGGTGTTCTTCGACGTGTGCCAGCGATTGATCGTGGTGTCGTACTGCATGCCGGGGTCGCCGCACTGCCAGGTCGATTCGGAGATGTTGCGAAGCAAATCGCGAGCGCGCAGCTTTTCGTTCGGCTGCCCGTCGGTGATGTTCTTCGTCCACCAGTCGCGATCTTCTTCCGCCGCGGACATGAATTCGTCGGTCACGCGCACGGAGTGGTTGGCGTTCTGGAAGAAAATCGAGCTGTAGGCATCGCCGTCGATCGCCGAGTCGTAGCCCTGCTCGATCAGAACGTGCGCCTTGCGCTCTTCCTTCATCTTGCATTCGATGAATTCCACGATATCCGGATGGTCGACATTGAGGATGACCATCTTCGCCGCGCGTCGCGTCTTGCCGCCGCTCTTGATCACGCCCGCGAAAGCGTCGAAGCCCTTCATGAAGCTGACCGGGCCGCTGGCGATGCCGCCGCCCGAAAGGCTTTCCTTGCTGCCACGCAGCGCGGAGAAGTTCGTGCCGGTGCCCGAGCCCCACTTGAACAACATGCCTTCGGTGCGCGTCAGGCCCATGATGGATTCCATCGAGTCCTGCACCGAATTGATGAAGCACGCGGAGCATTGCGGCTTGGCCTGCACGCCGACGTTGAACCACACCGGCGAATTGAAGCTCATTTTCTGCTCGACGAGAAGGTGGGTGAGTTCGTCGCGGAACGCGTCGCGCGAATCGTTGTCGGCGAAGTAGCCGCCTTCCTGGCCCCAGCGCACGATGGTGTTGACGACGCGGCCGATGAGCTGGCGTACCGACGTCTCGCGCTCGCTCGTTCCCGGCTTGCCGTGGAAATATTTGCTAACGACGATGTTGGTCGCCGTTTGCGACCAATTCTTCGGGACGTCGATATTTTCCTGCTTGAAGATCGTGACGCCTTTTTCGTTGCCGATCGCGGCGGTACGCTTGTCCCATTCGACCGCGTCGAATGGCGAAGTCTTTCCGTCGGTGAAGAAGCGTTCGAACACAAGTCCGGCCTGGGCAGCGGCTGTGTTCTCCGGGCTCACCCCCGTCTGTAGCGATTTTCCGTTCAATGCGGGCTTCACCGTGGCCATCCCATCCTCCAAACGCGGGCATCTCCAAATGGAGGATACCCATATATTTTACTCCTCTGCGGGGCAGAGGGTGCCCAGATGCTATTTGATGCTTTGTAACGCGTCCCGATCCGACCGGCGCGTGAGGGCTCAAAAAGCAAAAAATTTCGACCGCTTTTTCACGGTCGAAATGGCCGTAAGGCAGTGCGTGGGCAACGCGATGCCGCTGGCCGGTGTAAATCACGCAGCCTTCACAGCAGCGCATCACACAACGCGTGCGAGTGCGGGTTGGGTTTTCGCACTCGATTTTTTTGCTTTAAAAACCCGGGCTGGTTCCGTGGCCCGTGCGGACGCGAATTCAACATCCTCGACCCGGTCCGCCTGGCGCTTCCACGTCCCCCGAATCTGGAACCGCAGTATGAGACTGTGCTGAAAAAACTGTCAAGAGAAAAACACTAGATAGGGTCGAAAATCTTGCATCGAGTCTATTTGTAGTGGTGTGGTTTCAGGACACACAAGATAGAAACAAATTCGAGTTTGGCATTTTAAATCTTGAGAATGCGCGGAGTTGCGCTGAGTGCGCTCTTCCTTCGTCACGATGCGTCGAACCGAAGCGCCGCAATTCTCGCGCTGAAAATATTTTTTCGCAAATGGTCATGAACAGTTTTTCCACCGTTTTCAAACGCCGCGCTATCACGCTGTCGATCGCAATTCTTTGCGCGATCATCGGCGCGATCGGGATGCACGCGTGCAGCGTGCTACAAAGACAACGTCGCTGCGCGTTACGCGAAGCGCGTGCTGACTACGATTGCAGATTCAAGGCGTCGAAAACGCAGGAAAAACCAGCGCTTTTTGCTGTATCGAGGCGCACAACCGCGCGGCGAAGGCTACGAGGAATTGAAGAAGCTAGGAGTGTCGATTGTTGTCGATTTGCGAAATTCAAAACCAGTGAAACGCGATGGCGGCGAAACGCGCGAGTAAGTAAAGATTGAAGCGGCGGGAGCGGTACGTCGAAAATCCTGCGAGCGCGCTCCTTGGCCCGACACAATCGCAGGTCGCAACGTTTCCACAATTGCTGCGCGACAACCAAAAGCAAAAAGTTTTCGTGCATTGCTTCTTCGGCGACGATCGCACCCGCGCGATGGTCGCCATATATCGAAACTCAGTGGATCACTGGACGTCCGACGAGGCCTACAACGAAATGCGCGCGTGCCACTTTCACAACAACACATGATATTGATGGGTCACTTCGTGAAGTTTTTCCCGGCGGAATATGCGCTCAGTCCGGTCTTAGTGGCGCTGCGGTTCGAGCTTGGAGCGGGGTGACACGAGCCGCGGGTTCGCGGAAAGCACGCTCGATCCACCGTCGGTGCGGAGATCGATTCCTCCACAACCCGGAGCCGGTACGAGGACTGGATTAGCAACCCGTTCCCGAGCGATGCTCTTCCGTAATAAGCCCTTAAATGATTTTAGGTCAGTACTTTAGTACCGATTTCCTTAGAACGGGTGCGCCATTTGCGCCCGCGGACGATACTCCTATTGTTGTGAGCAAGGACCAGGTTTGTCCTGAGGGAAGGTCGTCGTCTGTGCAAGTAGGCCGCTATCAAATCGTGGGCACCATCGGTGCGGGTGCCACCAGCAAAGTCGTGCGCGCGTTCGATCCGATGATCGGGCGGCACGTCGCCATCAAGCTTTTCTCTCCCCAACTAGCGGAAGGCGCAGGGCGCGAGCGCTTTATCAAGGAAGCACGCGTTGTCGGGCAGATTTCGCATCCGTCGATCGTGGCGCTGCACGATATGGGCATCGACGAGGCGACCTCGACGCCGTACCTCGTAATGGAGCATATCGAAGGGCAACCGCTGGATCGCATTCTCGAAAAAGGCAGCGTGCCCTATCCACGCGCGTGCGCCTGGATCGCCGACGTAGCGACGGCTCTGCATGTCGCGCATAAGAAAGGCATCATTCACGGGGACGTCAAGCCAGCCAACGTTTTGGTGACCGAAGACGGCAAAGTGAAGCTGACCGACTTTGGTATGGCGCGCGTCGCCAGCCATGACGGCAAAGACACACCGCTATTGGGGACGCCGGCGTATTGGTGCCCTGAACAGATTCTGGGAAAGCCGCAGGATGCGCGGTCCGACATATTTTCGCTGGGCATCGTGCTCTATGAAATGGTCACCGGGCGTCGCCCGTTCGATGCGGAGTCGCTGCAGGCGATCTGTCAAAAGGTGATGTCTGCGACGCCGCTGCCGGTGTCGCAGATCAACAGTTCGCTGCCGGCGGGGTTGAATGAATTGATCGCGTCGTGCCTGGAGAAAGATCCGGGACGGCGGCGGAATTCGGCGGAAGATCTGGCGTTGGATTTGTATCCGTTTGCGCGGCGGCGCGTTGAGCCGCAGGCTGCGGGCGCTAACAATCCGAACGCCACCGGTTCGCTGCGGAATCGTGCAACGCGGTTCCTGCGGTCGGCGTAAAAACTGAAGTTTCATCTATTAAAAATTATCTGGGTCTCTGCGCCTTTTGTTCGCTGCTGGCTCGCGCCTGAGGTGATATCAACGACTGGTTTGGAGACTAACTGTTCAATTTTGAACAGTCTACAAGAAACGCTGTAGTACACCTGTTTGGACACACCTGTACCAACAGGCCATTTGACCGAACGTTTCCAACCGCGAACATTAGCCAAGCAAGACAGCAACACTGTGCCTAAGGACAGTCGCGATTCGCGATTGCTCCAGTCGAAATCTTCGCGATGCCACTTCGCGACAAGGATGTCGTAGTCCCCGACGATGTCAAAGAACCGCTACGAAGTAATCGGAAATCTCGGTTGCGGCGCGACCAGCCGCGTCGATAAAGCGCGCGACACGGTGCTCGGCCGAACCGTTGCGCTGAAAACGTTGGTGCACTCTTTCGGCGCGCCGACCGAACAAAAGCAATTCTTGCGCGAAGCGCAGATCGTCAGCCAGTTCTCGCATCCCGCCATCGTGAATCTCTATGATGTCGGAATTGAAGACGGCAACGTCGCCTACCTGGTGATGGAATATGTCGCCGGGAAAACGCTGCAGCAGGTCTTGGCGGAATCGACCGGGCCGATGCCGATTCCTCGTGCGTGTGCGTGGATATCGGATCTGGCGGGCGCCCTGCATCGCGCGCATCGCTCGGGCGTGATTCACGGCGATATCAAGCCGGCGAATATTTTGGTGACCGAAGACGGCAAAGTGAAGTTGAGCGACTTCGGCATCGCGCGATTCGCGACGCAGGTTTCGGGCTCGGGAAAAATGATGGGAACGCCGGCATATCTGTCGCCGGAACAGATTTTGGGCGAGCCGCAGAATACGCGTTCGGATCTGTTTTCGCTCGGCATCGTTTTGTATCAGATGCTCACGGGATTTGCGCCGTTCGACGGCAGCTCGGTCAGCGCGGTGTGCGCGCAGATTTTGCAGGCTGAGCCAGCGCCGCCTTCGCAACGGAATCCGGCGGTGACGCCTGAATTGGATCGGATTGTTTTGCGGTGCCTGGCGAAGACGCCGGCGGATCGGTATCCGTCAGCGGAAGCGTTTGCGACATCGCTGGATGCGGCGGTGCGGCAAGGGACTCACGCGAATGCGGCTGCAAACGCCGGCGCAGCGACGGCTTCCGCAGGGATAGGCGTCGATGGTTTGCCGTGGGCGACGGCCTCGGTGGATTCGACTGCGTCCGCAGCCGGTGCGCATTCGAGCGCCGGACGCAAACGAGCCGGTTCATGGTTTTCGCGGCCATTGCGGGCGAGCGATGCGTGGTACGCGGCGGGATTGGCTGCGATCGTGTTGTGCAGTGTGCCGATGACACGCGCGATGCGAGCGCGGTGGCATATGCCCGCTGCGCCGATGGTGGCGAACGCGACGCCACATGCACCGAGCGATTTGACGGGCGAAACGCAATACACCGAAGTGCCCAACAACGACCTGGCGGACGTTGACTCGTCGACAGTGAAACTGGCGAAGCAACGCGCCAAAGCCATCGCAAAGATCGCGACGACTCGCGCGGTCCAGCCCGCGTCGAAGAATGTGGGGGCGCCGGCGACGAATGTGTCGGCGCCGGTCATGCCGTTGCCGGTATCGTCGATGCCGATTTCGCGGCCGGTCGAGAAGGCGGCGTTGAAGATCGAGATCGATTCGACGGTCGCCGACGGCGCTCTGGCGATTTTTGCAGATCAGACACTGCTCTATACGATCGATTTGAAAGCAAACGCACCCGGAGCTCCGGTGAAGCTGGAGCAGAATTTGCCGCCGGGACCACATCAACTGCGCGTTGCCTTGTATCGCGCGGACAAGAGTTTGCAGGTGGCCAAAGAAGGCCTCGGCGAGATGCGGACGGATTCGGCGAACACGCTGCATATCCACGTGTCGAAGAAAGCGAAGATGCTCGTGAAGCACGAGAACTCGCTCGATGTGGCGTGGCCGAGCGCGATGAGCCCCGCGCCGATGACCGCCGCGAACGTCGCCGGCAGCGCCAGAAAATAAAGACGACACGGGCGTTACGCTGTAACGATCGAAATCCTCAGCGACACTTCTCTTCCACAATTTGCGGTGGGCGGCTATTCGTAGCGCAGGGCTTCGACTGGATCGAGCTTTGCTGCTTTGGTGGCGGGCCACACGCCAAAGATTAGGCCGATGCTGATGCTGACGATGATGCCGGCGGTGGCAGCCCAGAGAGGCACGGCGCCCTTCCATTCCAGAGTCAGGCGAATCAATAAGACGAGTCCGTTCACGAGAACAAGCGCAATGATCCCGCCGGCGCCGGTGAGCGTCATGGCCTCGAGCAGGAATTGCCATGTAATGTCGCTGCTGCGCGCGCCGATGGCTTTGCGCACGCCGATTTCACGAGTGCGCTCGGTGACGCTGACCAGCATGATGTTCATCACGCCGACACCGCCGATCAGCAGGCCGATGCTGCTGAGAACGACCGTGGCCACCGCGACCATCGCCACGATGTTGTGAAATTCCTGCACCTGCATCTCGGCTGTTTCAATATTGAAATTGTTCTTGCCGTTGTACGGAACGTTGCGACGCCGGCGCAAAACTTCCGTGACTTGATCGACGGCCTGATCGAGCTGATTCGGGTACGCCTGCACGCGAATCTGGTTTTCGTACGACTGCGGATAGACTTTGCGAAACGTGTTGTACGGAATGAGGACGCGGCGATCTTCGTCGCCGGTGCCGAAAAGTCCTTTGGGTTTTTCAACCACGCCGATGACCTGAAAATTCTGTCCGTCAATCATCACGTCTTTGCCGACGGCGGGCACGCCCGGGAAAAGGACGGGTGCAACATTTTCGCCGAGCATGACGACGTTTTCGCGATGAAGATCGTCGCCTTCGCTGATGAAACGGCCTTCGAGCGTGGCGGCGTTCGCATAGACTTCACCAAAATTCGGTTGCACGCCGCGGAAGTCGATTCCGGTGACTTCGCCCGCTTTCGTACGAACAACGTGTGGCTTTTCCCACCAGTCGATGTACGTGGTGACATTGCGCACAGCTGGGCAAGATTCCTTGATCGCTTCGGCGTCATCGAGCGTGAGCGGCTTGCGCAGGCGCTCTTCCAGCGGGCGAACCTCGTTGTGAGGGCCCTGATCCCAGCGAGAAATGAATGCGGTGTCGGCGCCGAACTGCTTGATGTTTTCCTGAATCTGCTGATCGAAGCCGGTGATCAGCGCGGCGACCAGCATGATGACGCTGACGCCGAGCACGACGCCAAAAACGGTGAGCGCGCTGCGCAGCTTGTGCGTGCGAAGCGTGTCCATCGCTTGCTTGAGATTTTCGCCGTGTGACTGCGCCATGGAGTCGATGTCCTCAGTCGGAACGAAGCGCTTCGATCGGGTCGAGCTTCGCGGCGCGCATAGCCGGATAAATTCCGAAGAAAAGGCCGACGCCGGTGGAAACGCCGAGCGACAAGATCACGGCACTCATCGGAGTTTGCATTGGAATCGAGGTCGCGGCGCGTCCGAGCGCGACTACGCCGTAGGCAAGAATGATTCCGATGAGGCCGCCTGCGGCGGCGAGGACGGCGGATTCGGTCATAAATTGCAGCAAAATGTGATTTTTGCGCGCACCGAGCGAGCGGCGAATCCCGATCTCGCGCGTGCGCTCGGTGACGCTCGCCAGCATGATATTCATGATGACGATACCGCCCACGACAAGAAACACGGCGGTGAGCGCCACCGCGACGGCGAAAAGGTTTCCTGTGAGCGACTTCCACAGTGCCATGATCGAATCGGAGCCAAGAATAGCGAAATTCTCTTTGTCGTTGTAGCCGAGGTGACGGTGCGCGCGCATCAGCATTCGCGCTTCGTCTTCGGAAGCTGGAATCAATTCCGCATTGGGCGCTTGCACGAAAATGGCGAGCCAGTCGGCTTGCGTGTGCCATTCCTTGTAGTACGTGACGAGCGGAATCAGCATGAAGTTATCTTGCGACTCGCCGAACGCACTACCAATCGGTTCGGCGACACCGACGACTTCGTACGAGTGCGAGCCGGCGCGAATTGTTTTTCCGATCGGATCGACGGTTGGAAAAAACTTTTTCACGATGTCGTTGCCGATGAAACAGATCGGCGAGTGATGCAGGCCGTCGGCTTCGGTGATGTAGCGGCCCGAGTGCAGACCGATGTTGCGGAGTTCGGCGTAGTCCGCGGTGGCGCCCATCACGTTGGTGTTTTCCAGAAGCTGATTGCCGTAGCGGAGGTCCTTGGTGACCCAACCGGTGGCAGCGACGCGCGTAGCCAATTTCATGTTGTCGTGGAGAAACTCGTACTCGTCGAGCGTAAGCAGCGGACGCTTTTGGGCTTTGATCCATGCATCGCGGCTGGTGATGATGCCGAAGCGATCGACTACGTACGTATTGGCCCCGAGATTGGCGACGCGGTCGGCGACGTAGAAGTTCAGTCCCGAAACGACACTCATCACCGCGACGAGCGTGAGGACGGCGAGGATCACGCCGAGTAAAGTCAAGAAACTACGTAGTTTATGAGCGCGAAGAGCGTCGAGGGCGAGCTTAAAGGTTTCGGAAAGCGCGACGAGATTGCTGCGAAATCCACGCACAGGGGCGAGACGCGGTTGCCCTGAGGCAGATGCCAGCGAGCCTCCAGAATTGTTCAGACTATCGGACATGCTTGCACCCAAGCCGGCCTCTGAGGCACAGCGGACACAAATCAATACGGATACAGGAGGCCATTCGTTTCGCGGAAATGCCAGGGATACAAATTTTTAGACGCGCGAGAGCGAATTTCCTTTGCCCATCCTACCGCGACTCGGTCGATAGCGGTTGGCGGGGGCCCCCCCTCCCCTTTTTCCTGCAAGGATGTCATTTTACGGGGGTTACGCTGTAAAAACATGCAAGGATGTGATTCTAAAGGGGTAAGGTTCACTGGTGACGACCGAATGTGTTGCAGGCATTGGGGTTAGTCCGAGTCAAAAAGTCGATAGTTGAACGGCGAATGCCGACGGACAATGTGCAACAATCGGCGATGGGATCGAATCCAATGCTGTTAATGGTGCGGAAAGCTGTTTCCGCCTATCAACTACGTATGCGGGTATCGCGGACTGTCCCTTTTTCGATCTGTTTGGTACTCGTTGGATTGAGCGCGATCCGTGTGAACGCGCAGGCGCCACCCCCTCCATCACAGAGTAACCCGTCCTCAAATCCGCCTGCTACCACGATCAGCCCTGCGCCGACCGCGACGGGTCAAGATAATCCCGACAATTGGCCGGAACAGCGGCGAATGGCGATGCTCGACCAGGTGATCGCGAACCAGAAGAAGAATGACGAAGGCGACAGCGTTTACGAGCACATCGAGAAGAAGGAAATCCGCAAAACGTCGGGGACAGCTCCTGAGGTAAAGGTGACGCGGAATGTTCCGGCGGGGACTGGCGTGGACAAGATCACGCTGGGACCGGACGAGAAACCGACGGACATCAATGCATACCGGGCAGAATTGGAAAAACTGGTGCATTCGCTGGTATGGGCGACTGAAGACGGGCGAGCACAACGCGAAGCGTACGAAAAACAGGAAAAGCGCCGCAAAGATAAAGGCGAGCTGATCGATGCGACGCGGAACGCCTTCATTTATACATTTGAGGGTCGGGAACCGCGTGCCGACCGCATGCTGGTGAAATTCAGGATGGATCCGAATCCGGCGTACAAACCAACATCGCGTGCGACTTCGATTTTTGCAAAGGTGCACGGAACGGCATGGATCGACGAGCAAGCGAATCAACTCGCGAAGGTGGAAGTCGAAGTCAGCGACGACATTTCGATCGGCGGATTTTTGGCCAAGGTATACAAAGGAAGCCACTTCATGCAGGAACGGTGGGAGCTGGCGCCCGGGCTTTGGTTCCCCACCTATTCCCAATACGATTTTGATGGGCGCCGGCTATTCTTGAATTTTTCGGTCCACGAACGGACCTTCTATACGCAGTACAAGCGGATCGGGCCGCCGAAGGAGGCAGTCGAGGCGATACGTGCCGAGTTGAGCAAACCTGCCCCTTCGACCGGCGATCCCTGATTGCCCTCGTTTCTATAATTTCAGTTGAGAGATGAACACGTCGGAACGCACTGTTTAGCGGTCGGGTGCGTTCGGAGGAGTCGTTATGATCCGTGCGATTGTGATTTCTTTCGGCCTGATCGCTGCGGGTACGTTAGCAGGCGCGGTTTGTGCCGAGGCACAAAGCCAGCAGGCCGGGGATCAAGAGTCGGCTGTACACGGCTCCGCAACGTCGAAGCCGAAGTCCAAGAAGGTTTGGACGAACGAAGACATGGGTGATGTGACGGGAACGATTTCCGTCGTCGGGACCGAGCGACCGAAGTCGGCACCGACATCTTCCAAAATTTCGAGCCTGCAACCGGCTGTGCCTTCCGCGGGAAACGCGAAACAAGCCGCGGCTGCGGCCAAGAGCGGTGACGGCCAAGTCGATCCGCAGACGCTGGCGCAAGTGAAGCAGCAGGTGCAGAAATTGCAAGCGAACATCGATCAACTGGACAAACAGATCGATCAGCTCAAAGGCTTAAGCCGCGGAGACTCGAAAAACACAGGCGGCCTGAACGCCGATACGTGGTCGTACAGCACAGCGACAATCCCTGACCAGATCAAATCACTGGAAGCGAAGCGGAGAGAACTCCAGGCATCGCTGGATAATCTGATGGATGTCGCGCGCGCGAACGGGGTCGAGCCGGGTCAGTTGCGGTGACATTCCTAGAAGCGACAATAAGCCGAGTCGCGTCGCTTCCGCCGCCTAGCGCGGGATGTGGGCGACGTAATAGCCGAGCCGGTTTTCGACGTCGCCGGGTTTGTGAAAGCCTTGCGCCATCAACGCCTTGATTCCATTTTGCGCGGCGGGACGACCGAGCGAGGCGATGCACGCATCCCATCCAGCGCCCATCTCAACATCCGGTGCGAGACTTGTGTTGACCAGGCGCTTGATGTTGGCGATGGCCCATTTGTCGAATTGCGCGATCCGCGTGGCGAGCGCCTCGACGTACGCGTCGAGCTCGGCGTCGGGCAAGGAGCGATTCACGTAGCCGTAGGCCTCGGCCTGCTCCCCGCGAATATCCTCAGAACTCAGGAGCACTTCGAGCGCACGGTTTCGTCCGATGAGCTGGGGCAGGCGCGCCATCGGGCCGCCGCCGGGAACCATCCCCACTCCAGCTTCCCACTGCGAGAGGATCGCCTTTTCGCGGCTGGCGAAACTCATGTCGCAAGAGAGCGTGATCTCGCTGCCGTTCCCGGTGGCACGACCGCGGATGAGCGCGATGGACGCGACGGGCAGGCGGGTCAAACGGACGAGAAAGTCTGGCCAAGGCGGCAGGCCGGTCTTACCCGCCGGCATCGAAGTTAGATCCTCGAGCTTGGCTGTGAAATCCGAGTGATTGAGAAAGTAGTCGTCAACCGCGCTGTCGAAGACTACGACTCTCACTTGCTCGTCGGCCTCGAGAGCGTTGATCACTTCCTGAAACTCTCGGACCATTTCTGGACCCATCACGTTGATTGGCGGATTGTCGATCGTGACGCGCCAATACGCGGACGAGCGCTTCGTGATGCGAAGTTGTGGGGCCTTCGAAGGTGCGCTTGCAGTTGTCATGGCATTCTCCTCATTGTTTTTTTGATGTTTCAGAGACTGGTTACTGACTTAAGGCTTTCTCGACAGCTGGATTCACTTGTTCTTCGTGGGCGATTCATTGATTGTTGCCGCGCCTGCCTGGCTGACGATCTCGTCCTGGGAATCCGTGCCTCCCGAAACGCCAATTGCGCCGATGATCGTGCCGTTCTCGATCAGCGGAATGCCGCCGCGAGACGCAATGACACCATCAAAAGCGAGGAGATAATTGAGGTGCATGAGGTTGACGCCGTCCTCGAAAACTTTAGTCGGGCGGCGAAAGGTGGCGCCTGCGCGTGCCTTGTGCTCGGCGATTTGAATGGAGGCGAGCATCGCGCCGTCCATGCGTTGAAACGCCACGAGATGACCGCCGGAATCGGCGACAGCGATATTCATCTTCCAGTTTCGTGATTTCGCCTCGGTGACAGCGGCGTCGATGGCGGCCTGGGCGCGGGCGAGCGATATCGGTGGACCGTACGGGATGTCGAAGGGAATTGTGTCAGGCACAAAATCGAGCGGATTTGTTTCGGCGGATTCCAGCGCTCGACTCGTGGCGGCGGCACTCCCTGATTTGTCGTTTGGCATTTTCGCTCCTTCAAGAGCCTCGGCGGCTTCGTCCCCGTTTCGATACGCGTGAAAAATGAAAGATGCATAGTTTTTTTTGGTCGGAGCAACCCGCCAGCGTCAAAGAAATGGTGCATACAAAAGTTTATTGGTGCATCTGACTCGTTGAGCTCCGGAAATCTAAGCTCCGGGGAAGACGTTTCGAGATGGAGTCGTCTAATGAGCACCGGAAGCGTACGAGTCGAAGAGAAGAGTTATGAGATGCCTCCGAAAGAGGGGCTCAGCATCGCGCATTTTATTACTGTCGCGGATATCCAGCGATCGTGTGACTACTACGAAAAGGTTTTTGGAGCGACTGTGTTGAGCCGAGGCGACGCCGAGGGCGCGCCCGGGTATCTGCGGCTGGCGAATATATGGATGATCATCAATGTGGGAGGGGGGCCGACGCCGGACAAGCCGACGGTCGTGCTCAGCGTGCCCAATCCGAATCACATCAATAGCTTTATGAACCGTCGCGTTGCGGATATCCAAGCTTGCTACAAAGAGTGGAAAAGCCGGGGCGCGGAGTTTATTACCGAGCCGATCGAGAAGTACGGCGAGACGC
>DATAMU010000181.1:0-3154 GCA_036266605.1 Candidatus Acidiferrum sp.
GTCCAGCGCCGATGGGCCGAGCTTACCGCTACGTTCGCCGGATCTCGCACATCGAGATCGCGCTTGCCGAGCGTGGCAAGAGCGGCGAACGCTTAGCCACGGTTGTGGGCGAGGAACGTCAGGCAGCTCCGGCAAAGAAGACAGCTAAGCCCAAGACTAAGGCGGTCAGCAAGGCGAAAGCGAAGAAGCCCGCGAAGAAGAAAGCAGCCGCCAAGAAGTAGGCGGCAGGAGAAGATATGGGTCAGAAAGTACATCCTTACGGATTTCGGCTCGGATACACCAAGCCGTGGAAGTCGCGGTGGTTTGTCGAGCGCGATTACGACAAGCTTTTGCTCGAGGACGTGAGGCTCAAAGCCGAACTGAAAGACAAGCTCAAGTCGGCGGGCGTCAGCTCGATCGAGGTCGAGCGTCCGGGCAACAAACTGCGCGTCATTATCAAGACGGCACGGCCCGGGATCATCATCGGACGCAAAGGCGCCGAAATCGACAAGCTGAAGCAGGATCTCCAGAAGCGCACCAACCGCGAGGTCTACATCGACATTCAGGAAGTGCACAAGCCGGAACTGGACGCACAGCTGGTGTCGGAGTCGATTGCTCTGCAGCTGGAAAAGCGCGTTGGTTTCCGCCGCGCGATGCGCAAGGCGGTTGACTCGGCATTGCGTTTCGGATGCAAGGGCATCAAGGTTCGCGTGAGCGGGCGCTTGAACGGCAACGAAATCGCGCGCTCGGAGTGGTACCTGCAAGGCCGCTTGCCCTTGCACACATTGCGGGCCGACATCGAATACGGATTCACCGAAGCGCGCACCACCTACGGCGTGATCGGGGTGAAGTGCTGGATGTATCGCGGCGAAATCCTGCCGCAGAAGAAACGCGAACCGCAGCAGGCCGCGGGGGCATTCTAGATCGCAGTAGAGACGCGACAGGACACACGTTATGTTGATGCCAAAGAAAGTGAAGTACCGCAAGCAGCAACGCGGGCGCATGACCGGGAAGTCATGGCGCGGGAGCGAGCTGGCTTTCGGAGATTTCGGGTTAAAGGTACTCGAGCCGGGCTGGATTACCGACCGGCAGATCGAGGCCAGCCGCGTCGCGATGACTCGCTTTGTGAAGCGCGGCGGCAAGATCTGGATTCGCCTGTTCCCGGATAAGCCGGTCACCAAGAAACCCGCCGAAACCCGTATGGGCAAAGGCAAGGGCGCTCCGGATCATTGGGTGGCGGTGGTCCGTCCGGGAAAAATTCTGTTCGAGATGGAAGGCGTGACGGCACAGGACGCGAGCGAAGCGATGCGCCTGGCGTCGCACAAGCTTCCTTTGCGCACTGCATTTGTGCAGCGCCATGGTACGCATTAAGAGAAAACGATTATGAAGGCAGAAAAAGTCCGCAATTTGACCGATGACGAGCTCCGGCACCAGGAGCGCGACCTCAATGATCAGCTCTTCAAGCTGAAGTTCCAGATGAATATGGGACAGACCGAGAGCTTGAAGAAGATCCGCGGCCTGCGCAAGGACATTGCGCGGGTCAAGACGATCGCGCGCGAACGTGAAACCGCCGCTCGCGCCACGGAGAAGAAGTAAATGGCCAACGCAGAGCAGGCCCCCAAGCACGAAATTCGCAAGCAGCTGGTCGGCGAAGTCGTCTCCAACAAGATGAAGAAGACGATTGTCGTCGAAGTCACTCGCAAAAAATCGCACCCGTTCTACGGACGCGTGGTGTCGCACGGCAAGAAGTTTTATGCCCACGACGAGAACAACGAAGCGCACATCGGCGACGTTGTGCGTCTGGAAGAGACGCGCCCGCTCTCCAAGCTGAAGCGCTGGAGACTGAAAGAGATTATTCGCAAGACCGCGCTGGTGCCGGAAGTTTCAGTGGATACCGCGCAGTAGGAGAAGCATATGGGCGTAATGATGAGAACTATGCTCGAGGTCGCCGACAACTCCGGCGCCCGCAAATTGCAGATGATTCTGCCGCTTGGCGGCGCTACCGGACTGCGGGCCGATCTCGGTGACGTGATCACCGCGGCGGTGAAAGAGGCGTCTCCCGATGGCCAGGTGAAAAAGGGATCCGTGGTGAAGGCAGTCATCGTGCGCACGCGCAAGGAATATGGGCGGCGTGACGGGACCTACATCCGCTTCGATCAGAATGCCGCCGTGCTGATCAACGAAGCCGGAGAGCCGGTCGGAACCCGCGTGTTCGGCCCGGTTGCCCGCGAGCTTCGCGAGAAGAAATTTTTGAAGATTGTCTCCCTGGCGCCCGAAGTTTTGTAGCCAGATTGGAGAGCAAGTTTCAGGGTTTCAACGTTTCAAGGTTTCAGGGTGCCTTGAATAACGGTGGGATCCTCGATAAAGAACATTGAAGCCTTGAGACTTTGAAACCGAGAATTCTATGGGAACAGCGACATCTGCAGTACACAAGCGAGTGGACATCCGGCGGAACGACAACGTGAAGGTCATTACCGGCCGCGACAAGGGCAAGGAAGGCCGCGTTCTGCGGGTGTTTCCTGACGAAGGCAAGGTGCTGGTCGAGCACGTGATGCTGATGAAAAAGCATGTCCGTCCGAACCCGCAGCGGAATGTGAAAGGTGGGATCGCCGAGCAGGAGAGCCGGATCAACATCTCCAATGTTGCCCTGGTCTGCGGAACCTGCGGCCCGGTTCGCATCGGACACGAACTACGCGGCGATCGCAAGGTTCGCGTTTGCAAGAAGTGCGGGACGACACTCGACAAATAGGTTTGAGTCTTACGAACCGGTAACCACTCCGAAACCGTGAGAGAGAGTAGAGCGATGGCAAAAGACAAGAAAGCAAAAGGCCAGGAAAAGCAGGAAGAGCAGCGCGCGCCGCAAGTTGCGCGGCACTCGGCGAAGGAGACTCCGCGTTTGAAGTCGCGCTTCGCCAAGGAAGTCGCGCCCGCTCTAATGAAGGAATTCGAACTGAAGAACCCGACGGCGGTGCCGCACCTGCACAAGATCGTCGTCAACATGGGTGTTGGCGAAGCAACGCAGAATGCCAAGGTGCTGGACCCGGCAGTGGCGGAACTCGGTCAGATCACCGGCCAGAAGCCGGTTGTGACTCGCGCCAAGAAGTCGATTGCCGCCTTCAAGGTTCGCGAAGGCCAGGCGATCGGCGCCATGGTGACCTTGCGCGGCGATCGCATG
>DATAMU010000182.1:0-2459 GCA_036266605.1 Candidatus Acidiferrum sp.
CCGGTAGAACTTGTGACAATTCCGCGGTGGCCGCTGACGAAGCATGCACTGCGACTCGCGCAGCTTGGCGAATTTGAGAATGCGCTCGAGATGGTGCAGTACAACCGCCACTTTCAGCCGGCGGATCTGGAACTGATTCGGATGGAGGCGGCTCTGCGAGCGATCATTGCAGAAAAGCAGGAGCACGACCGAAGCGGGCGAGGAACGATTGCGGCATGAGTTCCGACTGGCCCAGCGTTTTCGATGCGCTGCAATCGTTGCAATCGCAACGCAGGCCGGCGACGATGCGTTGGACGCCGCAGAGCAAAGTCGGATTCGCACTGAGCACGTGCGACCGATTCGCGTACACGATGCGCACGATCAAGTCGCTCGACGCGGAGGGCGGATTCGATCTCATCTGGAACGATGGCAGCGAGCGCAACGAAGTGCCCGAGCTGTCGCGTTACTTCGCATTTCGCAACGCTCGTCTCGTCGAAGTGAACTACAAGGTGAAAGGCGGCGCCGACGCAGCGATTTGTTACGGTTTGCGGCGACTTCTCAAACTTGGCTATGACTTTGTTGGACTCGTCGAAAACGATTTGCTTCTCTCGCCCGGATGGTTTGGGGCGATGCGATCTGCGTTCGATGCAGCGACAAACGAAGGTGTCGCCGTCGGCGCGGTCTCTGCTCTCGGATACCAGAGCCGTGTGCTGGAGTATCGCAAAGAGTATTCGATCGATTGGGCGCGCGGCGCCGCGCTGGTGCTGCTTACTCGCGAAGCGGCCGAACTGCTTTTGGAGAATTACTCTCGTTTGGAAATGACGAGCGAACAGATTCGCGGATTTTACGCCGAGAATTTCGGTATCGCCCTGCACGAGCCCGAGTGGGCTGTCGGCGGGCGCTGGATGGACGGACCGATGACGCTCGATTGGGGCTATGCGCCGCTACTGTATGCCCACGGCCACGCCTGCGTTGGAACGATTCCGTCATTTGCGCGCGATCTCGAATTCGATCTGCGAACTGTCTTGCGAACCGACTATGTTCGCGCGGAGCAAAACGCGTCCGGTCTTGTTCATCCGCAAGTTACGGCTCCGAAAGCGTTTGCCAGTGAGGTGAACGACGCAAGTAGCAAATCGACGGAAACCGCGAGAACCACGCGATGACGCTGAAAGGAGCTGTTGTTCTGACGACAATAAGCGATCCTGTGGTGCTCGATGGTTACTTTGAGAATTTCCGTAACAATGGGCGGCTGGCGCAGGCGCGCGTCTTGGTGATTCCGGATCGCAAGACTCCGAGAGCAGCATATGAACGGTGTGTGTTGCTGGCTCAAAAAGGCTTTTCGGTGACTTGCCCAACGCTCGAAGAACAGGATTGCTTGCTGAGGAAGCTCGGGCTTCCGCCCGACTTCATCCCTTACGATTCCGACAACCGGCGAAACATTGGGTATCTCATCGCGCTCGAAGGCGAGTGCGACTTCGTGATTTCGATCGATGACGACAACTTCGCACCGACACGCGGCGATTATTTCGGCGACCACTCCGTCGTCTGCGGAGAAACGCATGAAGTCCGCATAATGGAGGCGAGCAGCGGCTGGTTCAACGTTTGCTCGCTTTTGAATATGGAGCCGGAGTTGGAAGTCTATCCACGCGGATTTCCGTATTTTGCGCGCCGCGAAAAAGTACGGATCGCGGCGCGAGTCGCTGCGGCGACCGTTCGCATCAATGGCGGACTTTGGACACAGCATCCGGATCTCGACGCGATGAGCTGGCTGGCCAGTCCGGTAAAAGCCGCTGTCTTTCGCGGAACTTCCTTTGTGCTCGATCGCGCGACCTGGGCTCCGATCAACAGCCAGAATACGGCGGTGCATCGCAGCGTGATTCCGAGCTACTACTTTCTGCGCATGGGCACGACTCTTGCCGGAATGAAGATCGATCGCTATGGCGATATTTTCTCCGGGTACTTCAGCCAGGCTTGTGTGCGGGCGCTTGGCCAATCGGTGCGCGTCGGTTCGCCTATTGCCACGCATGTGAGGAATTCACACAACTACCTGCACGATGCGACGCAGGAGATAGCTTGCATCTGCGTGCTCGAAGACTTGCTGCCGTGGCTGCACGAGGTGAAGTTGAGCGGCGAAGACTGCGGCGAACTTTATTGTTCGCTGGCGGAGCAGCTCGAAGCTGCGATCGAGAAATTCACCGGTTTCATATGGACCAGCGAGACGCGCGCGTTTTTCCACGAGAGCGCCGGGATGATGCGGCAGTGGGCGAAGGTCTGCCAGATGATTGGTGTTTGAAGGGTTCCCACCGAGCCTACCGGCTGACTCCTCGGCGTACTTGCGAAGTTCGTGATGCCGCTGCAGAAAAACGCCGGCAAGATGCCGGCGCTACAACATCGCGACCAATCGAGGCTACTTCAAGCAGCGCAAATCGCGGGACAACTTTGTACATCGTGCGGACATGGGGCGCAGCGTGCTGCGCCCC
>DATAMU010000183.1:0-5838 GCA_036266605.1 Candidatus Acidiferrum sp.
AGACGAGACGCAGGCTGCGCGTCGCATCTTGCAGCGAAAACGTGTTGAAACCCAATTTTTTGATGGCGTCTTCGACTTGCGTGACGTTTTTGGGATTTTTGACGCGGACTGTGAGCGCCATATAGGTGGGCTTGGCGGAGCCGCCGGCACGAACGAATTCGCCGACGTCGCCGCCTTGGGCGGGATGCATTTCTTGCGCGGTTTTGAGCGGGATGAACACACGGCCGCCGCCGAAGCCGCCGACTCCGGCGCTCGGATCGGTGTCGATCACGCCGACGATGCGCACCTTTTTGTCGTGGGAAACGATGGAGATGCCGCCAGCGTCGCCGCCTCCGGACAGCATGTCGTCGAGTTCGTCGTCGATGTCTTTCGGTTTGTTTGCGTCGGCCTGCGCATTTTCGTGTCGCTGCGCGTAACGGAGCGTGACTTCTTTGCCGACGAGTTGCGCGGTCTGCGGATTCAATTCTTTTGCAAATTCGGATTGGAGAATGACTTCGTCGGCGGTTGCCGAAGAGAAGAATTTGCCGGTGATGTTGTCGAACGAGCCCATTTTTCGTGATGACTCGGGCATGGCGAGAACGTTGGTAGAAAAACTGCCACCGTCGAAGCGGACTTCGGTGAGAAAGCGAACTTGAGGGTAGGCTTCGGTGACGTTCGGGAGTTTTTCAAATTCCTGGCGTGCGGTTTCGTCGAGAGGTTTTGCTGGTTCGGATTTCTCGGATTTGTTGTCGTTGCGGCGCGGCCGATTGCCGTCGCCGTTCGGGCCTCCGCGCATGCCGCGCTTCGACGTGACGAAGACGGCGTCGAAAAGGCCGGAGCTGTTGAGTTTTTGCGAGGCGAGGGTTTGGAGGCCGACGCCGAGCGAGAGCATGGCGACGAGGGATGCGACGCCGACGGCGACGCCGAGTGTTGTGAGGGAGTTGCGGAGGATGGCCTCGCGCAGGTTGCGGAAGGCGAGTTCGGTGAGGTCGCGGGTTTTCATTCCTGCACCTCATCGATTGCGGACTGCTGCGCGGCGGATGCGTTGGGCGTGTCGGATTTTAGTTTGCCGTCGCCGAGCGTGACGATGCGCGTCGCAAATTGTTCGGCGAGTGGGCGTTCGTGCGTGACCATGATAATCGTCATGCCGAGGCTGGATTGAATCTCGCGGAGGAGCTGGAGGATTTGCTCGCCATTGACGCTGTCGAGGTTGCCGGTGGGCTCGTCGGCGAAAAGAATCGAAGGGCGATTGACCAGGGCGCGGGCGATGGCGCCGCGTTGCTGCTCGCCGCCGGATAGTTCAGGCGGGCGATGGCGGCTGCGAGCGGCGAGGCGGACGTGTTCGAGGGCGGACTGGACGCGGGAGGCGCGCTCGGCGCGATCGACTTCGGCGAGGCGGAGCGGCAGCTCGACATTTTCCGCGAGGGTCATGCGGGGGAGGAGATTGAAAGATTGGAAGACCATGCCAACCGTGTCGCGGCGGTAGCGGGCGAGTTCGACAGGATCAATGGCCGCGAGGTTGCGTCCGCGGACTTGAATTGCGCCGGAGGTGGGGCGGTCGAGCCCGGCCAAGAGATTGAGAAAGGTGGACTTGCCAGAGCCGGAGGAGCCGAGGAGGGCGACGAACTCGCCTTGGCGGATTTCGAGGGAGATGTCGTTGACAGCGGGGATCGTGGAGTCGCCGAGGTGGTAGTGGCGAGAGACGTTTTGGGCTTGGATGAGGGGTTGGTCGGAGGTGATGGTCACAGGAGTGGTTGGCCTGAAGTCGTTGCCGCTTCGATAGTAATACGAGGCGGGGAGGGAAAATATTTCCGCTTATTCGCGTTCGAACGTACTATAACCTATTGACAAATGGGTACCACTATGTTATCATGAGTTGTGACTTGTCGACTCCAAGCTCGAGATTCATGTCAGTGGTTGGCAATAACAGCTTTACGCCCTCCCGCATCCCCAATGCTTTCAGTAGTTTTCACACTCTTGAAATTTGACCTTTCTCGCAAGTCCAACATTCCAAACGGTTTCCGCACTCTTTGGAAAAACATAGGGGGGTATACCCCAAAATGCGAACCTTTGGCGAAACCTCATGATCAACGCGGAACCGCTGCGGAGTTTGGGGGAGGAATTTTGGTGAGAAAAATCCTTCGGGGGCCTGACTTGATGGCAATGGTAGAGTACGGGCTTTTGCGAGTGAATCGCCCGCCCGAGAGGCGTCAGCGAGAGTACGAGTGTGAATGCGGGCACGACGGTGCCGGCTCCTACGGAGATGGATGATGAGGCAGATTGTTGGCGTGATTGCGATTGTGGTTTTGATGGCGATGGCCGGACCAGCGTCGGCGCAGGAGAGTGGAAAGAAGGTTACGGCGCAGGAGGTTGTGGATGCGATTAAGTCGCACGTGGGGGTGGAGTGGCGCGAGAAGACGGTGGATACGTTTAAGACGGGGGACCCGCAGACGCCGGTGACGGGAGTAGCGGTGACGATGATGGCGACGCTGGATGTGTTGCAGCGGGCTGTGGCGGCTGGTGACAACATGGTGATCACGCATGAGCCGATTTTTTTCAATCACATGTTGGAGCAACCAGAGGGGATGGATGCTTCGGATGCGGTGTGGACGGCGAAGAGGGAATTCATTGAGAAGAATCATTTGGTGATCTGGAAATTTCACGATCACTGGCATATGCGGAAGCCGGATGGGATTCAGGAAGGTACGGTGAAGAAGCTGGGGTGGGAGAAATATTGGAAGCCGGAGGATCAGGGCGTGTTGGTGATTCCGGAGATGACGTTGGCGGAATTGGCGAGCTACGTGACGAAGAAGCTAGATGCGCCGGCGGTGCGGGTGGTGGGCGATCCGAAAATGAAGGTGACGAAGATTGGGTTGAATCCGGGGTATACGGGATTTACGCGGGAGACGAAAGCGCTGGAGCGGGATGATGTGGAGGTTTTGTTGGCGGGGGAGTCGCGCGAGTGGGAGACGGTGGAGTATGTGGCGGATGCGGTGACGGAGGGGAAGAAGAAGGCGTTGATTGTGATTGGGCATATTCCGTCGGAGCAGGCGGGGATGGAGTGGTGTGCGGAGTGGATGCGGGGATTTTTGCCGGGCGTAAAGATTGATTTTGTGGCGGCGAAGGCGGCGATTTGGACGGTGAAGTGAAACGGAAAGTGGAAAAGGAAATTGGAAATTTGCTGCACGACGGAGGGACAGGGCGGATGTTGAGTCTGACGGAGAATGTAGTGGCGGTGTTGGGGATGGTGGGGATTTCGCTGGCGTTGTTTGTGGTGATGGATCGGGTTTGGAGTTGGGACAAGAGGACCCAGCACAATGATGTGACCGGATGGCAACTGGGAATTTTGGGGACGACGTATGCGGTGATATTGGGATTTATGTTGTATGCGGTGTGGACGGATTTCGATACGGCTACGCAGAACGTGGAGATGGAGGCGAATAGTTTGACGAATTTGTACCGGCTGGCAGAGGGGCTGCCGGATGGGTCGCGAGTTGAATTGCAAAAGCTGGCGCGAGAGTACGCGGAGAAAGTGATTCAGAACGATTGGCCGGAGATGGATCAGGGGCGAACGCCTGTGGAGAGCGTGGGGCTGGCGTCGAAGATGCAGCGCGTGTTGATTTCTGTGCCGGAGGCTTCGAGGACGGCGGGTGTGGCCCAGGATCACGCGATGACCGAGTTGAGTGCGATGACGACTTGCCGGCGGACTCGGTTGCTGGAGAATGCGTTGTCGTTGCCGACTGTGTTGTGGTTTGTGCTGGTGGTTGGCGGCGTGTTGACGATCGTTTCGTCATGTATGTTTGGGTCGCAGAATCGATTTTTGCATGGCGTGCAGGTGGTGTTTTTTTCCTTGATGATTGCGCTGGCGTTGCTGGCGATTGCGGACATTAATAAACCGTTTCGCGGGTCGGTGCATGTCTCAGATGCCGCATTTGTGAGGGCGTTGGAGAATATGAAGTGAGGGGAGAGTTGACGGTCGATAGTTGAAAGTTGAATGGGGAGATTAAAAACCAATTCGGAGTCGGGTTGAGACCTTGCGGACGTGGGGCGCCTGTACGCGAGAGGCTGCTCGATCGATGGCGGCAAGACGCCGTGGCCGGGCGGGGCAAGCCCCGCCCCTACAATTGGGCCGATTATTTCTTGGTTGGAGCGGGAGTTGGCGTTGGGGTGGTGGCTGGAGCGGGGGTGTTGAAGTCGACTTTGGGGACTTCGCGGCTCGCGGGGGTGGCTTGGAAGTAGGCGTCGTTGCGTTTGTAGCCGGCCCAGCTGGCGAAGAGACTGTTGGGGAATTGGAGGATGTAGGTGTTATAGGCCTGGATGCTGTCGTTGTAATTTTTGCGGGCGACGGCGATGCGGTTTTCGGTGCCTGCGAGTTCGTCCTGGAGGCGGAGGAAATTTTCGTTCGATTTTAGCTGCGGGTAATTTTCGACGACGGCGAGGAGGCGGCCGAGGGCGCCGTCGAGTTGGCCGTTGGCGGCGATTTTGTCGGACGGAGTTTGTGCGTTGAGCAGGGCGGAGCGGGCTTTGGCGATTTCGCCGTAGACGGCTTCTTCGTGGGCCGCGAAGCCTTTTACGGTGGCGACGAGATTGGGAATGAGGTCGGCGCGGCGCTGGAGCTGGACGTCAACTTGCGACCAGTTGGATTTGACTTGTTCGTCGAGCGTGACCATTTGGTTTTTGCGGCCGACGTACATGCCGCCGAAAATGGCGGCGATGATGATGAGGATTACGAGTAGGGCGATTGCGGCTTTCATGAGCTGTGCCTCCAGGGCGAGTTGGAAAATGGAAAAGAGAAAATGGAAATTGGGGAAGAGAGTTTGGTGATTATGCGCGCGCTTCGGCAGGATTGAACGCTGAGATCCTTCGCTGCGCTCAGGATGACAGAGTCGTGGGAGTGGGTTCGGCGCGTCATTGGGATTCGAGGCGGCGGTCGATTTCGTTGGTTACGGATTCTACGAAGAGCAGGTACGAGCGCAAAGATGGTTCGATGTTGATGGATTTGGTATCGGATTTGCCTTCG
Organism: Candidatus Acidiferrum sp.; assembly: GCA_036266605.1. GTDB lineage: Bacteria > Acidobacteriota > Terriglobia > Acidiferrales > UBA7541 > Acidiferrum. The sequence goes on from DATAMU010000183.1 coordinate 5,000, forward strand.
CGGAGGTCGAGGAGTTGGTGGAAAGTTGTCGCGTCGGCGTTCGTGAGTTTTGCGGCAGCGGTGATGGCCTCGCGTTTTGTGGCGGGGATTTTTTCGCCGAGGGCGAAGACGGCGTGACGGAAGAGAGAGCAGAAAGTCGAGAGAGAATTCGTCATCAAGGCAAGGTGGGATTTTTCGGTGAGCGGGGCGGCAATGATGGCTTGCCGGAGGCGAAGCCAGTTGGTGCGGAGCTCGCGTTCGACTTGAAGGCGGTGGAGATGGAGCGGGACCTCGAGGTCGGTGAGGAAGTCGGGGCCATAGAGGATACGGTGGCTGGCTTTCATGTCCAGGAGTTCGATGGCGAAGACGTCGGCGGAGCGGGCGAGTTCGTCGCGGGTGAAGATGAGCGGAGGGTGGTTGCCTTTTTTAATCCACCACTCAGAGATGCCGTGGAGGGATTCGAGATCGCTGGAGTCGGCGCGATTGACGAGGCAGAGGATGTTGAGATCGGATTGGCCGGGGCGGAATTCGCCGGTGGCGGCGGAGCCGTAGAGGACGACGGAGACGAGGTTTGCTCCGGCAGCGGGTTGGAGGCGGTCGAGGAATTCTTTAAGTTGGGCTTCCATGGGCGTTAGTTCACGTTCATTGGATTGGGTTGAGTATCACACATTTTCGAGATGGACCTCAGCGGCTGAAGCCGCTCTTTCTTGCGTCGTTTTACGGCACGACTTGAAGTCGTGCCCTGACGAAGGGTCGCTCGCTCAGGATGACGACAACTTCTTAGCCGGATCGAGATCGATCGATCAGCGGACATAAACCGGAGCGATCGTGCGGACATGGGGCGCAGCGTGCTGCGCCCC
>DATAMU010000184.1:0-2586 GCA_036266605.1 Candidatus Acidiferrum sp.
CAAAGGCATTGCGCATTTGAAGTAGTCGCGACCCGACTAAGGTCGAATGCTACTTGTGGCTCATCACGCTGACTCTTGCCAGCAAGTCGGCATGGCCTTTTTCATCGAGTGTGGCAATTGCGCCGGCCCATCCCGCGGGATTGCTTTTTTCGGAGGCTTCCAGCGCGGCGTCGAATTTGTCGATGCCTTCCGCGCCGTTCGCGACGATCACCACGAAGGTCGTGCCGACAGGCTGAGAATGAATGGCTTCGGTGTCGATCGTGTAGGCGTGCAGCGATCCGTCGGCTATGAGTTTGTCGAGTAACGCAACCATCGTCGCCTTCATGATTTTTCCGTCGGGGTCACTGCTGCCCGCGCGAGGCGCCCACCGGCCGACGCGCAAAATGCCGTTGTTAAATGTGCCGGAATGATCGGCATACTCGTGGCTTTGCAGAATGTAGTCCGCGTGTTTTGCAGCGGCAAGCGGAGCATCGGTGGCGCCGGGAGCGTTGCGCAAAGTCTCAAGGAATTTGAGCAGGTTGGCGATCGAAGTGGCGTTGAACCACGTGCCATGAGTCATGCCGCCTTCCTGATGGTTGAGGACGGCGTATGAACCGAAACCCGTGATGACACCGTCGGCCATTCCTTTTTTCATCAGTTCAGTATCGGCAGCTTCACCTTTCAAGTAGTCGCCCCACATCGCGCGCGGGACGCCCCACTCGGAAACATACGTGTACTGTGCAGGCTTTTCTGAAGACTGGGCGATAACGCGGTTGGCGCTGATGGGGATGATCAGGGCACACAACAACACAAGGGGACCGAACGATCGAATACGCATTTTTCTCTCTGCTTTCTCCGCAACGAGGCGGACTTCGAGTGCTGCGATTCTCCAGGGGTAGGGGCCGACTAGATGGATAGACCGGAATGTGGACCGACCGACGTTCCGTTGCGGCGAAGAGTACACCTTGGGCGGGCGTCGGGCAACCAAGCAGACGCTTTGGGCCAGACGACTAGTCGGAAGAGGAGCCGGACGCGGCGGCGAAGGTTTTTGGCGGCTGCGGTTCTGGTTTCAGGTGGCGCTGGAAATCGGCGAGTAGGTCGATGACGTTGGCTGGGGTCGGCGGTTGAACGGCGGCGCGTTGAGGGGCGCGCTTGAGCAGCAGCGGCTTGCCGATGTAGGTGTCGAGCAGATGTTTTGCGGCGGCGAGGCGTGCGGCGTTTTCGACGGAGTCGGTCAGGCCGGGAACGTGGAGCACGACGGCTTCGGGAGTTTTTTCGGCGCGGATACCTTCGCAAGTTTCGAGACCGCACTTACGGAAGGCGCGTGCGAGACGGAGAACTCCGGCGATGGCCTGGATATTTTTTTGCTGCTCGTCGCTGAGCGTCGCGAAGGTACCGCGGTCGGGGCGCGGCTCAGGCCCACGGTGAAAGCGGACGGCCCAGCCTAGAAGGTCCCACTCTTCATAAGTCCAACTTGGAGGCATCGGAAGCTCGCGGAAGAAGCGGCGTGCGGCTTTGCGTGTCGACTTGCGCGCCGGGTTGGCGTGGCGGACTCCGCCGACACGGTGGAGTCGCGCGGCGGCGCGCATGACGCGACGCATGTTTTGTTCGCCGAAGGCAGGCGCGGCATGCGCGCGGCGCAACGCGTCGAAGAGATTGATCGCGAAGCGTGAAATTTTTGCGGTGCGATGTGGGCGCGAATCGGTGGCACGGGCTGTGGCTCGGAGACGGGCCATCGAGGCGAGCGCCAGGCGCTTGCCTTGCGGCAGGCCGTGGCGCCAATCGTTCCAGAGACTGGTTTTGCCGAGCGTGAGCTGTCGGTAAGTTTCGACACGCTGGTTGCGCTCGCGGTGGATGATCTCCTGCCAGACGTGGTGCGCGTCGGTGAGTTTGTGTTGCGTAGGCTCGTCGTTCGAAGCGTTTTTGGCGACGACTATTTTCAGGAGTTCGTTGAGGACGTCGAGATCGTGGACGTCACCGAGCAAATCCTGTAGGCGTTTAAGGTTTTTGCTCCAGAGGATGTAATGGTTCGGGAGGAGGTTTTCGACGGTGTAGCGGAAGCGCTTGATGCCGATGCGGAGTTCGTGCCACGCGGCGGGATTGTCGGTGCGTTGCGCGCGGGCGTGGAGATCGCGGGCTTCGTCGATACGTTCGACGGCGAGGCATTGCGCGGTGAGGCTGGATGACGGAACGAGCCGCGTGCGGCGGCGGAGTTTCTCTTCGAGGCGCGTCCATGATTTGATGTCGAATTTTTCGACGGAGCGCAGTGCGTTTTCGCGGAGTTCGGCGTCGTTTTGTGTGAAGTGAGTGTGGAGCTTGGGGCGGAGGACGTCGCCATCGGGGGCGAGGTGGCGCACCCAGTCGTCCATCACTTGAGCGTCGCGCAGGACGCCGAGGCGGCGGAAGAGTTTGCGAGGGACGCGTCGCATTTCGGCCCAGGCGGGATCGGGGTCGATCTCTTGGAAAACGGCACCGACCGAGCGGCAGCGGCGAACGGCGACGCGAAGGTCGTGGACTGGGTCGGGAGCGGGATCTTTGCGGACGGTTTCGAGCTCTCTGAGGACGCGCTCCATGGATTCGCGGAGATCGCGTTTCGGAGCGGGAGAA
>DATAMU010000185.1:0-3096 GCA_036266605.1 Candidatus Acidiferrum sp.
CGACCCGCAGTGTCCACGAGGATGACGTCGCTGGCAGAGAGCTTGGCTTCCTTGATAGCGCCGCGAACGATTTCGAGCGGCTTGTCGGTGCCTTTGCCGGGCCAGATCGCGGTGCCAACCGCTTTGGCAACCTGGGCGAGCTGCTCGCGCGCGGCGGGGCGATAGACGTCGGTCGAGACAACGAGCGGGCGATGGCCATTGTTGTGAAGCCACTTGGAAAGTTTGCCGGTGGTGGTGGTCTTACCGGAACCTTGCAGACCTACGATCATCCAGACTGACGGCGGCCTGGAAGCGTACAGAGGCTTGGCGTGTTTGCCGAGCATTGCGGTGAGCTCGTCGCGGACGGTCTTGACGACCTGCTGGTCGGGCGAGAGCTGGAGCATGACTTCGGAGCCGATGGCTTTTTCGCGGATGTTGGCGAGGAGTTCGTCGGCGACACCGACGTTGACGTCGCCTTCGAGCAGGGCTTCGCGAATTTCGGCGAGAGCGGCGTCGAGGTGCTCTTCGGTGAGCTTGCCCTGGCCGCGAAGATTTTTGAAAGTGCGCTGGAGCTTTTCTGTGAGGTTCTCAAACATTTTTCGGTGACCTATTCGATGTGTTTAGCCGGCTCCCAAGAATAGCAGGGTCGCGGAATTGGGTCGCGGGCGGGGAGACGGGATTCGGCGGGAGTGGCAACAGGGCGCTGCCTGCAATGACTTTCGCCTGAAATTCGCTCAAGGGGCGAAGAGACAGGATTTTTGACCGGCGATACAGGAATTAAGAGAGGGCGCTGCAGGATTTACGGCATTTCTCGCGGATGGTGCGGGATTTATGGTAGGGTCTCGGCTACTGGTACTGCTGCTGGTTCGTCCCCCACCTACGAGCGGTTGCTCAGATTTCAATAGCTGAAGTCCTGAGGGAGTTTCCGCCGTGCCTATTCATTTGCGGTCGCCACGTTGCCCTGCATGCCGAAGTGGTTGCGTTCGCCGTTCACGCCGAAAAGGGATTGTGGAGAAGACGTTGCTGACAGCGGCATTTGTGCGGCCGTTTCGTTGCGTGGAGTGCGGATGGAGATTTTTGCGGCCGTCGTTGCATCCGAGTTTTGAGACGCAGCAGGCGGTGTTTTCGAGCCGGATGACGCCGAGGTATCCTGCGCAACCGGAGGCGCGGCGAGGGGATGCGGCGAAGTTGAGCATGCATCTTCGAGAGACGCGGCCGTAGGTGCGAGGCGGATCGATTGTTGACGCGTTTAAGTAGAGGTCCTTCGCCGTCCTACGGACGGCTCAGGATGACGGCTTTTTCCTAGGGCTTTGTAGGGCGGGATTTAAACGCGGTTTGGCATAACACTTCAGTTGATTTTTTCCTCGATTGGAATTTAAACCTCAGTTGCAATTTCCCTTTTCAGAGAGCGGATTGCGGGTTCGTTGCGTTTGTAGAATGTCCATTGCTTGATTCGCTTGGAGCGGATCAATCCCGCCTGAACCAAAATTTTTAGATGTTCGCTGGCTGTGGGCTGGCTGACGCGGAGCTTTCTTGCGATCAGCAGGCCGCAGACGCCGTCTTTGATGAGGTCTCCGTCGATTTGCGTGCGGAAGTGTTTTTGGGGGTCTCGGAGCCAGGCGAGGATCTGGAGGCGACCGGGATTGGAGAGTGCGCGGAACGAGGTAGTGAGAGGCATATTGGGAGTTGGCTAAGTGGCTAAGAATGGTAGCATGGGCTTGGGAAAGAATGATGGAGAGATTCGCAGGCGAATGGATGGGGTTGGGCGAAGTTGAATCTAAACCCGCACCCTCTAAAACCTGAGGGTGCAGCACCCAACTGCCGCTGAGTGGAGGGTATTGTGATTGACCGGGAGAGGATTGAGAAAGTGGAGAGGGTGATTCGGCCGTACGTGCGGCGGACGCCGGTGATTCATGTTGATGCGGGGGATTTTGCGGTGGGCGCTGACGGAAATGGCACGCGCGGCGGACTTGTCGATGGCGGCGCTGTCGCGAAGAACGAAGCAAAACTCGCGTTGAAGCTGGAGTTGATGCAGCACGGGGGGTCGTTTAAGGCGCGGGGAGCGTTTGCGAATTTGTTAATGAGGGAGGTGCCGGCGGCGGGGGTGGTAGCGGCTTCGGGCGGGAATCATGGGGTGGCGGTTTCTTATGCGGCAATGAAACTGGGGATTCGGGCGAAGATTTTTGTGCCGAGCGTGGCTTCGCAGGAGAAGGTGGATCGGATTCGGGCGAATGGGGCAGAGTTGGTGATCGGCGGCGAGCGCTATGCGGATGCGCAGGCAGCGAGCGAGATTTGGCGGGAGGAGTCGGGCGCGATGATGGTGCATCCGTACGATCAGAACGAAACGATGCTCGGGCAAGGGTCGGTGGGGATGGAGTTTGAGGAGCAGGCGCCGGAGATTGATACGCTGCTGGTGGCGGTGGGCGGCGGCGGGTTGATTGCGGGGATTGCTGGGTGGTATGCGGGGAAGATTCGGATTGTGGGAGTGGAGCCGGAGACGGCACCGACGTTGTGGAATGCGATGCGCGCTGGGAAGCCGGTGGACAGCGAGGCGGGTGGGGTGGCGGCGGATTCTCTGGCGCCGAAGCGTGTGGGTGAGCTGATGTTTCCGATTGCGCAGAAATTTGTGGAGCGGGTGGTGTTGGTGAAGGATGACGCGATTCGGGATGCGCAGCGGGCGTTGTGGAGGACGATGCGGGTGGCGAGCGAGCCGGGTGGAGCGGCGGCGATGTCGGCGGTTTTGTCGGGGGCGTATGTTCCGGAGAAAAACGAAAAAGTCGGCGTATTGATTTGTGGGGGCAACACAACCGCTGTCGATTTCGGCCGTTGATTCAATCCGATTTGTTGATTTCATTTTGAGAGTTGTGAGGGCGGCGGCTGAAGGGAAAGCCGAAGTAAAGAAGGAACGACAGAAGAGACGCAGAGGACGCTGAGAAACGCGGATACCGCGAAAGAGAAGGAAGAAAAACAGGTTGGAGACGAGGCTTACGGCTGGGAAAGCGGGGGCGCAGTGTGCTGTGTCCCTGCACGAGATGAGGCCAGCCGGAGGGTGCGACAGGAATTTTAGATGGGGCGGCGAATGTTGAGTTTGCGCATGCGGGCTTGAAGGGTGGTGCG
>DATAMU010000186.1:0-2093 GCA_036266605.1 Candidatus Acidiferrum sp.
TCCGGCAAAATCCGCGGATACTCCCGTAACGGAGTCCACACCTTCAAAGGCATCCCCTTCGGCGCCAGCACCGACGGCGCCGCGCGTTTCATGGCGCCCACCAAGCCCAAGCCATGGACCGGCCTCCGCAGTTGCATGCAATACGGCTACGTCTCGCCGCAGCCCGCGCGCACCGGCTGGGCCGAAGACGAAAACGCCTGGATGTTCAACTGGGCCGACGGCATTCAAAACGAAGACTGCCTCCACCTCAACGTCTGGACGCCCTCCATCAACGACAATTCCAAACGCCCCGTCATGGTTTGGCTCCACGGCGGCGGATACGTCGCCGGTTGCAGCCAGGAGCATCCCGCCTACGACGGCGAAAATCTCGCGCGCTATCACGACGTCGTGCTCGTCTCCGTCAATCATCGACTCGGCGCCGTCGGCTATCTCGATCTCTCGCAGTACGGCGAAAAATTCAAAGACTCCGGCAACGTCGGCCAGCTCGACATCGTTCTTTCGCTCGAATGGGTGAAGGAAAATATCGGCCACTTCGGCGGCGACCCCGGCAACGTCACCATCTTCGGCCAGTCCGGCGGCGGCGGAAAAGTGAACACGCTCCTCGCCATGCCGAGCGCCAAAGGCTTGTTCCATCGCGGCATCATTCAAAGCGGCTCGATGCTTCGCGGCGCTTTGCCCGAAGCCTCCGCGAAACTAACCGCGCAAATCGTCGCCGAACTCAACGTCAAACCCGACGACCTGCAAACAGTTCCCTATCGCCATCTCGTCGACGTCAGCTCCGCCATCATCGCCAAAAATCGCCCGTCCGGCCCTCCGGATGTTCGTCGCATGGCGCAACTCGGCTTTGCGCCCGTCGTCGACGGAAAAAATCTCCCCGTGCATCCCTACGATCCCACCGCACCCGCAATCTCCATCGACATCCCCATCATGGTCGGCACCGTCCTCAACGAATTCGTCAACGGCATCGGCCATCCTGAATACGAATCGATGACCGAAGAAGAAGTCACCAAGCGCGCCGCAACGTTCTTCGGCGAACAGCACGCTCCTGAGATTTTGAAAATTTTCCATGAGCAGCATCCCGGCGAAAAGCCGTTCGACATTTATTCCCGCATGATGGCCGCGTCCGTTCGCCAGGGCGCCGTCACGCAATGCGAACGCAAAGCCGCCCAGGGCGGCGCTCCCGCATACAACTATTGGTTCCAATGGAAAACGCCGGTGCTCGACGCACGTCCTCGCGCCTTCCACTGCGCCGAAATTTCCTTCGCCTTCGACAACATGTCCCGCGCCGAAACCATGACCGGCAACGGCCCCGAAGCCCAAGCCCTGGCTAACAAAGTCTCCGCCGCCTGGGTAGCCTTCGCCCGCACCGGTGACCCAAATCACAAAGGCCTGCCGCCGTGGCCCAAATTCACCACCGACAAATGCCCCACAATAATCTTCAACAATCAGTGCGTCGCCAAAGACAACCCCGACACCGCCGAACGCAAAGCCATCGAAGCCGCTAAATCGTAGCGCCGGCATCTCGCCGGCGTTTTTCTCCGCGCCGTTGTAGAGGCGACTTTATGTCGCCATCCTGCTTTTTCTTTGTAGGGGCGGGGCTCGCCCCGCCCGGCGCTGCCCACATTAAACGCCATTTCATCGATCACAATCGCGCCAAACTATCAAACTGTCATCCCGAACGAAGTGAGGGATCTGCTTTTTCTTCGCTTTCGCTATTGTGGGTCGCGGCTTCAGCCGCGACATCAAGCCGCAAGCCAACGGAAGGGCTTCAGCCCCTGAAGTAACTTCGCCCTCACTCCTCCCGCAACGCCACCGTCGGCTCCAATCTCGCCGCCTTCCAAGCCGGCGCCGCACTCGCCACAAACGCCACCACCAACATCACCCCGCAAGCCACCGCAACGACACTCGGCTCAAACGCCCGCACCCCATAAAGCATGTCCGCCACAACCCGCCCAAAAATCGCAAACCCTCCAATCCCCACAACCAATCCCATCACCGCCAAAGCCAACCCGCGCCGCACAATCAACCGAAATACATCCCCCTGTTGCGCCCCCAACGCCACCCGCAACCCAATTTCAAACGTGCGCCGCGCC
>DATAMU010000187.1:0-2170 GCA_036266605.1 Candidatus Acidiferrum sp.
CGGCGTAACGACGTATCACAACAATTTGGCGCGCGATGGAGCGAACAATCAGGAATATTTGTTGACGACGGCGAACGTGAATCAAGCGACCTTTGGAAAATTGTTTGCGTGCACGGTGGATGGCGCCGTGTACGCGCAGCCGTTGTGGGTTCCGAATGTGAATATCGGCGGCGGAACGCACAACGTGATTGTGGTTGCGACGATGCGGGATTCGGTTTATGCGTTCGATGCGGATACGAACAATTGCGCCAATCCGTATTGGAAAAAGACGCTGATTCCGGCGGGTGAAACGTTTGGCGCCAGCAGCGACACCGAAACGGACGACATTTTCCCGGACATCGGCATCCTTGGAACTCCGGTGATCGATCCCGCGACGCAGACGATTTACTTGGTATCGAAAACGAAGGCCTCGGGCACAACGAACTATGCACAGCGGTTGCACGCGTTGAGCCTAACGACTGGTGCAGAAGCAGCGAATTCACCGTTAACGATTGCGGCGACGTTTCCGGGTACGTGTGAGGGTGGAGCAACGAATACGTTCGACGCGTTACGAGAAAATCAGCGGCCGGGGCTGGCGCTGTCGAACGGGATGGTCTACGTCGCTTGGGCGTCGCACGGGGACAAAGGCACCTATCACGGCTGGGTGTTGGGGTATCAGACGGCGAATTTGGCGGCGGTTCCGACGGTATTCAACGCGACGCCGAACACGGCGTCCGGATTCGCGTATTGCAAAGGCGGAATCTGGATGTCGGGCGGAGCGCCGGCGTTCGATGCGGCGGGAAATATGTACGTGATCACGGGGAATGGCGCGTTCGACGGTGTGAGCGGTTCCGCGACGCTGCCAACGGATTTTAGCGACAGCTACTTGAAACTGAGCACACCGAATCTTGGTGTGCTGGATTATTTTACGCCGAAGGATCAGAGCTTACTCGACGTGGATGATAAGGACGTCGGTGCGAGCGGGACGTCGGTGTTGATCGATGGGACGGGCGGTGGAAATTTTCTGGTGGGAAGCAGCAAAGCCGGCATCATCTACGTTTTGAACCGCGACAACATGGGCAAATACAATACGAGCGCGGATAGCGTGCATCAAGAATGGACGGTGAGTCCGGCCTCGCACGGGTTTTCCACGCCGGGATTCTGGAACAACACTCTGTACTATTTCGGCGTCATCTTTGGCAATGTTGCGAACCCGGGTCAAGCGTTTACCTTCAACACGTCGAATGGGATGTTCAACACAACGGCTGCGTCAACGACGCCCACGGGATTCGGATTTTCGGGTTCGTCGCCATCGATTTCGGCGTCATCCGCGACAGAAAACGGAATCGTGTGGGCTATCGACCCGGCGAAGAATGGCCCGAACGGCGTGGAGACGGGAGGTGGGGCGGCGGTGCTCCACGCGTACGACGCAACGAATCTCGCGAAAGAGTTGTGGAACAGTTCGCAGAATGCAAATCGAGACCAAGCAGGCAATGCGGTGAAATTTACTGTGGCGACGGTTGCGAACGGGAAGGTGTACATCGGCACGCGCGGAACCGATGATAGTGTCCCCGCGGACCATACGGCGAGCACGACGTTTGGGGAAGTGGATGTATATGGCTTGTTGCCGTAGCGGTTGCAGATAATCGGTGAAAAATGGGCCGCCGGAATTTCGGCGGCCCGATTTTTTTGTGCGCTCTCTTTTGGAAGGGCTACATGCCTTCGTAGTTGGGGCCGCCGCCGCCTTCGGGGACGACCCAGTCGATGATCTGGTAGGGGTCGGCGATGTCGCAGGTTTTGCAGTGGACACAGTTGGCGGCGTTGATTTTTAGTTTGAAGCCACTCGCTTCGGTGACGGGCTCGTAGACGGCGGCGGGGCAAAAATATTGGCAGGGGTTGCCGTACTCGACGGTGCATTTTGTGGCGCAAATGTTGAGATCGTTGACGCGGAGATGGCAGGGCTGATCTTCTTCGTGGCGCGTGCCGGAGTGATAGACGTCGGTGAGTCGATCGAATGTGAGCTTGCCGTCGCCCTTGAAGCGCGCGGGCACGGGGTGACCATTGATGTGGTGATAGTGCTTGTAGCCGGCTTCGGCGTGCATCGGATCGATGAGGCCGCGGCCGCCGGTGATGAATTGCAGGCCGGTGTGGAAGAGGCCGCCGTAGAGGCCGTATTTGAATGACTGATGGA
>DATAMU010000188.1:0-6194 GCA_036266605.1 Candidatus Acidiferrum sp.
CGGCGCAGGAACTCTAAGTCGAGCTTTTCACGAGGAACTGAGGAGAACATGCAGACACTTGTGGCATATGTCGAAAATAAGCCCGGCGTGCTGAATCGTGTGTCGTCGTTAGCGCGGCGCCTGGCGATCAATATCGATTCCCTGACGGTTGGACCAACCGACAATCAAGAGATTGCGCGGATGACAATCGTCGCGCATACCGACGAACGCGGAGCGCATCGTCTCGAGGCGAGTCTCGAGAAGCAAGTCGATGTACTGCTTGCGGAAAACGTTTCGGAGCGGCCGTTGCTCGAGCGCGATCTCGCGATGATCAAGGTGACGGCGGATCAGACCTCGCGTCCGCATTTGATGGAGTTGATCAAGGTATTTCGCGCGCGCGTCATCGACGTAGCACCGCAGTCGCTAATCCTCGAAGTTTCGGGAACGGTGGACAAGATTGACGGCTTGCTCGAAGTACTGCGGCCGTTCGGCGTGCTGGAGATGGTGCGTTCCGGGCGCATCGCGATGACGCGCGGTGGCGATTTGTTGCAGCCACCGGCGTTCCCTTCCGCGGACGGAGCAAAGACCGCGGCATAAAGTTTCGCGGCTTCAGCGGCGGACAACGTATTGAATTTAGGCGCAATGTCCTCGCGCCTGCATTGGATTCGGACTTTTCACTACAAAATCAGAAAAAGGAAAACGAGGAAACGATCGAATGGCAAATCTTTACTACGACAATTCCGCAGACCTCTCGCTCATCCAGTCGAAGAAGGTCGGAATCATTGGTTACGGCTCGCAGGGGCACGCCCATGCACTAAACTTGCGCGATAGCGGCGTCCAGGTACGCGTTGGACTTCAACCGGGCAGCGGCTCCCTGGCTAAGGCGCAGAAGGAAGGATTGGCCGTCGGGACGCCGGCGGAAGTCGCCGCGTGGGCCGACGTGATCATGATTCTGACGCCCGACACGAAGCAGCAAAAGATCTATAAGGATTCGATCGAGCCGCATCTTAGCGCGGGTAAGACGCTGATGTTCGCTCACGGATTTAACATTCGGTTCGGCACGATCAAGCCGCCGGCGAACGTCGATGTGTCGATGATCGCGCCCAAGGCGCCGGGTCATCGCGTCCGCGAAGTTTTTACCGAAGGCGGCGGCACACCCGCATTGATCGCCATCGAACAAGACGCCAGCGGCAATGCCAAAGCGCTTGCTCTCTCGTACGCGAAAGGACTCGGTTGCACACGCGCCGGCGTTCTTGAAACGACCTTCACGGAAGAAACCGAGACCGATCTCTTCGGCGAACAGGCCGTGCTCTGCGGCGGCGTCAGCGAACTCATTAAGGCGGGCTTCGACACGCTTGTGGCGGCTGGGTATCAGCCAGAAGTCGCCTACTTCGAATGCATGCACGAGCTCAAGCTCATTGTTGACCTCATCTATCGCGGTGGACTTAGCTACATGCGCTATTCCATCAGCGACACCGCTGAACACGGCGACTACACGGCCGGCCCGCGTCTGATCACCAAGGAAACGCGCGAAGAGATGAAGCGCATCCTGGGCGAAATCACCGACGGCACGTTTGCGAAAAAGTGGATTGCGGAAAATGAAGCCGGCTGCCCGAACTTCCTTGCCACACGCAAGCGAGAGCAGGGACACCAGATCGAGCAGCTCGGTCCGAAGCTACGAGCAATGATGCCGTTCCTTCAGCCGGTTGTTGCTCCGGGGCTGGAGAAAAAAGCGGCGACTTCCGACAAATAAACGCTCCGCAAAAAAATAACGTTCGGACACGATACTTTTTTGCTATCAGAAAATGACGAAATCCGGTTGACACCCAATCGGATTTGGGCAATTCTCTCGCGCCATGACCAAGCAAGAACCCCGGGCCAACGGCTCTCCCGTTAACCTGGCAGAACGACTCGAAAACCTTACAAGTAAGCGACAGGAAATCATCCGCCCGATTCTCGAGGACCCGCGCGAGTACGTGTTGTTGAGCGTGCGCGCGATGGCCCAGCGGTTGAGCACGGACCCGGCTACGATCGTGCGCATCGTGCGCGGACTTGGCTTCGCTAGCTATCGCGAATTCCAGCACCACCTTCACGCGCTGTCGATCGCCTACGCGAGCCCGCTCGATTCGATGATGAGCACACCGGGCGACTCGAGTATTCCGGCGGTCATTTCGGAGTCGCTGGCGCGCTCGGCGAAGAATCTGCACGCGCTGAAGAATAGCCTCGACGCAAATCGCCTGGCTAAGGTAGCAAAGCGGCTATTTGAGGCTCGGCGCGTCGTGGCATTTGCGGCGGATAGCGCTGCGATTCTCGCTGAATATCTGGAATATCATCTGTCGATTGTCGGCCTGCCGATCGTAGCCGTGACGACGGCCGGTGGAATGACGCACTTGGCGCGGGTAGTGAAAAAACGCGACGTCTTGATCGCCATCAGCTTCCAGCGCGGATTGCGGCAGACGGTCGAGGGTGCGCAACAGGCCCGCGCGCATGGAGCATATTGCATCGGTATTTCGGACACTTACCTGTCGCCGTTGGCACGCGCTTGCGATGAGGTGTTCCTGGCGGCAGTTGAAGCGCCGTCCTTTGGGAGGTCTTATACGGCTCCCATTTCGCTGTTGGATGCCCTGATCGCGACATGCGGGCAATACAAACGCCCCTTAACCATGGCGGTAGCGAAAGAAATCGCGGAAGAGCAGAAGAAAGGCGTGCGCTGGTACAACGCTCAATCGGATTGATGGGGCTTCCGATTACTCGACTAGCCTAGCGAAGTTTTGCCGAGTTCGGCGACGCGACGCAGATAGACCATCTCGCACCAACCGTGTTTGCCGCGGTAACGAAACACAATCTTGTGTCCCGGCTCAAGCTTTGCGCGCGAGCGGACTTGCGAGTCCGATAGCTCAACCCATTCACCATCGACGAGATAATTTCCTTCCCAGCCCCGCAATTCGAATCGGCCATCGGTCTTGAGTGTCAACGGAGCCGAACTGCACGGAACCGTCTTGCCGCCAACATGGGCTTCGGCGCATTGATAGCGACCGGAAACTGTCATTACTTGAGCGTGGGCAGCAGGAATGGAGAGGAGCGCAAGGCCGACCAACGGTGCTAGACGGGCGGCAAGCTGGGCGAGGCGGCGAAGGGTCATTTCCGGTCCTCCGAGTTCGGGAACGTCGCCGGGGAACGCGACCGTACCTTAGGACAGGTAACGGTAAAGCAACTAGCTCGCCACCGCGGATGAGAATCAATCGACTCAAAATAATAGGGTTAAGTCAGACCAAAGGCGTTACCTGGCCTCACCCGGGCCATGCTTGTTCCTAGGCGGACACCCATGGGAAAAAATTTGCAGTTACACACTGGTATTTCAGGTGAGGCTATTGAGTCTCGATTTGGGGGATAGCTTCGCCGTCTTTTCGCGGGTCGGATGCGCCGAAATTCACCCCGGTGCCGAAGTCCCGTTCGACGGCTTGGCCGCCGCCCATGGAGCCGGAGTATCCACCCTTTACCTCAAGCTTGGGCCCGAGATTGGTAAGTTCATTTCGCGAGTTCGGCGGAAAGCGGCTCTCGATGAAGAGGTCACAGCCGGTGAAGGTATATTTAGAAAACCGCGGCGCCTCCAGCGCTGCTTGAATGTTCATCTTGAAATCAACGACGTCGGCCACGAACTGTGCGTGCGCCTGAGCCTGGTTCCAGCCACCCATGATTCCGAAGGCGATTCGAACATCGCCGTGCTGCGCAAACGCCGGAATGATCGTGTGGAGTGGACGCTTATGGCCCGCCAAAGCATCTGGCGAAGACGGATCAAGCGAAAACAAACCGCCGCGATTTTGCAGCGCGAAGCCAGTGCCCGGCGCGACGACACCTGATCCGAATCCAGCGTAGTTGCTCTGGATCAACGACACCATGTTTCCGTCGCGATCGACGACGGTGAGGTATGTCGTTTCGGAACCCGGCGGCACGTCTCCGGCCTTTGCATCGCAGTTGGCGTGATCAGGATCAATCAGCTTGGCGCGCTGGTCGGCCCACTCTTTCGAAGTTAGCGTCTTGACCGGCAGCTTCTGCCCGCGCGGGTCACCGATATATTTCGCAAGGTCGGTGTAGGCCAACTTCTTCGCCTCAATCATGGCGTGCAGCGCTTTCGGCGAGCCGAATCCCCAATCCTTTTCGCCAAGCGGAAATTTCTCCATGATGTTGAGCATTTCCAGGGCGGCCATTCCTTGCCCGTTCGGCGGTAATTCGAACACCGTCCAGTCGCGATACGTAGTGGAGAGCGGCTCAACCCATTCGGCGGAATATTCCGAGAGATCTTGTGCGGTCATCGTCCCGTTGTGGCGCTTCATTCCTTCGATCAGCTTCGTGGCGATTTCGCCTTTGTAGTAGGCGTCGCGACCGTGCGTCGCGATGGCTTCCAACGAAGCGGCGAGATCGGGGTTGCGAAAAATTTCGCCGAGCTTCGGCGGGCGGTCGTTCGGAAGGTACGTTGCCATTGCGGCCCCGTCCCCGCGCAGGTAATCCAATTCGTCAGCCCAATAAAGCGCGTCCCACTCAGGTACGGGGAATCCATCTCGCGCAGTCTTGATGGCAGGAGCGAGGTCGTCGCTCAGTTTCTTGCGGCCGAATTTATCGGCGAGTTTTTGCCAGCCATCGACCGCGCCGGGCACCGTGACTGAATTGATTCCTTTTTGCGGCATCGACTTGATGCCCTGCTTTTCGAGATAGGCGATCGTGAGTCCCTTAGGCGCCCAGCCGCTGGCGTTCAACCCATAGAGCTTGTTGGCTTTCGCGTCGTACACGATCGCGAAAAGATCGCCGCCGATGCCGTTCATCATCGGCTCGACGACGCCCATCATCGCGTTAGTAGCGATGGCCGCATCGACCGCGTTGCCGCCGCTCTCGAGAATTCGAACGCCAGCCTGCGACGCGAGAGGCGATTCGCTCGCCACGATTCCGCCCCGCGAAACGACCATCGAGCGTCCTTGCGTGCGCTCCTGCGCATTACCAGCAATGCGCGAGCCTGCAATTAGAAGAACGAGAAGCGAAACAATTGTGGCAATGAGACTTATCTTCTTCGACCTTGGCATGAGACTCCCGAGGATCACCCCGCGCCGCAAAGAGACAATGACCAAATAGCGACCCGCCGCACTCTATCGCGCCCACGCGGACCTCGCAAGCCGCACAATTGACTGTAATTGACCAAAGGGCCTTCGGCATCGCAAACTGACTCGGCGTTCACGGGATCCCCGCAACCCCGAGAGTCAAATGGACGCGCATGCGCATCCAAACTGGGCCCACCCGGATATCGAGTCAAACGTGTTTCTTGGGAGACACCAATCGTGCCTGAACCGCGCACCGAAAAAGCCGCAACGCGCGAAGTGAACGCCGCACAAGCCAAAGTCGATTCGCAAATCGACGCCATTCTGTCCGCACGCAATTCGGATCCGTTTGCTGTATTAGGGCCACAGCCGGTCGCAACTCCGGCGGGACCTCGCTGGGTGATTCGATTTTTCGACCCTCATGCGTATTCGGCGACCATTTCCGGGCCGGGCATTCCCGACAATCTCGAAGCGCAAAAGCGCCGCTCCGAAGGATTGTTTGAGGTAACGCTGCCCGAAACCTACAAAGACAAGCCCGATCCCGCGAAATACAAGATTCGCTATAAGACATATTCCGGCGACACCTACGAGCGCTACGACACGTACGCCTTCCCTTATTTGCTGAGCGACTTTGACTTGTACTTAATGGGCGAAGGCCGCCACTACGACGCCTACGAAAAACTCGGCGCGCACATCACTACCATTGCCGGTGTGAAAGGCGTGAATTTCGCCGTCTGGGCACCCAGCGCTCGGCGCGTCAGCATGGTCGGCGACTTCAATCATTGGGATGGCCGCGTTCATCCAATGCGCGCGCGAGGCTCATCGGGCATTTGGGAATTGTTCATCCCCGAGCTCGACGAGGGCGCGATCTACAAATACGAAATCATCGGTCCGCGCGGCGATATGCTGCCGCTCAAGGCCGACCCCTACGGTTTCCGCGCTGAGTTGCGCCCGAACACCGGCTCGATCGTCGCCCGGCTCGACACTCACAAATGGGCCGACGCCGACTGGATGACGAAGCGCAGAACCACGCCGTGGCTTGAGAAACCGGTCTCGATTTACGAAGTTCACCTTGGCGGCTGGCGACGCAATCCGGAAGAAGGAAATCGCTGGCTCAGCTACAAAGAA
>DATAMU010000189.1:0-14284 GCA_036266605.1 Candidatus Acidiferrum sp.
ATGGAAATGGAAAAGTGCCCGTTTCCCGAAGCGATTCGAATCGTAGCTGAGAAATGCGGAATTGCGGTCCCGGCACCGCGTGAACGCTCGCCTGAGGAACGCAAAGAAAATCAGCAGCGCGCATTGCTGATTGAAATGCACAAAGTGGCTCAGTCGTTTTATACGAAAAACTTGGAGAACACTTCCGAAGGCAAGGTCGCCCGCGCTTATCTCGAAGATCGTGGCCTCACCAAAGATGTCATCGAACAATTCGGCATCGGCTACGCTCCCAGCGGCGGCGACATCCTCCTCCGCCAACTCAAAACGAAATATCCCGACAAACTTCTAGTCGAATCCGGCTTAATTTCGCGCGATCAAAACGGAGGCCGCCTCTTCGACCGTTTCCGCCGCCGCATCACTTTTCCGATCGCCAACGAATCCGGAAAAATCGTCGCCTTCGGTTGCCGTGCTCTCGGCGACGACCAACCCAAATATCTCAACTCCCCTGAAACTCCGATCTATTCCAAGAGCAACGTGCTCTATCACCTCGATCGCGCAAAAGACGCCCTCCGCCGCTCCGATTTCGCCATCCTTGTCGAAGGCTACATGGACGCCATCGCCGTCGCCCGCGCCGGCATCAGCAACGTCGTCGCCAGTTGCGGCACCGCTCTCGCCGAGCCACAAATAAAACTCCTCTCTCGCTTCACGCATCGCGTCATCGTCAACTACGACCCCGACACCGCCGGACAAACCGCCACCGAGCGCAGCATCACGCTTCTCCTCGAACAAGACTACGAAGTTCGAGTCCTCGCGCTCCCCGGCAAAGCCGACCCCGACAAATTCATTCGCGAGCAGGGCAAAGACGCCTACATCAAACTCCTCAAAGAATCGCCACCCTACGTCGATTACCTCATTGCCCGCGCGCGCCGCATGGACCTCAGCACTGGAGAAGGGAAGCGCAACGCCGTAAATTTTCTGCTGCCTTACGTCCAAAAGATTCCGAATCGCCTCCTCCGTTCCGAATGGGCCACGCGCATCGCCCAGCAACTTCGCCTCGACGAACCCGTCCTCCGCGCTGAAATCAGCAAAGCCGCCGCGGAACGCCGCGACCAAATAAAACTCAAGCCCGAACTGATCGGTCGCTCCGCAAAACCCGCCGAGCGCCGCATCATTCGAATGCTTGCCGAAGCTGAAAGCTTCCGTCTCGAACTGGCCTACCAAATCAACGAAGCCCAACTCCACATCGGCCTCGAGACCGAAAAAATCCTCGCCGCTCTCATCGCCCCGGTCCTCGCCGGCGAACCGGTGCAAGCCACGGAGATTGGCGCCAAACTCGATAGCGGCGACCGCCGCATCCTGTTCGAAATTCTTTTCGAAGATTCGAACGAGCTCACTTGGGAAGAAGCCGAAAGCTGCATCGAAGCTCTCAAACACCGCCGCGCCGAACGCGAACTCGCCGAAGTTCAACGCGGTATCGAAGCCAACCCCAGCGGCCCCGACCTCCGTGCCCTCCTCGAACGCAAACAAGAACTAATGAAGCGCCTCGCCGCTTCCAGGTAGTTCTAGACCCTGTCGTAACTTTTCCACCCTTACCCTCACTCGTCCACAGCCCGCCTCCCAATTAAATCGTTGACGCCAAACTACTTATCCGTGTAGCGTATTAGGGTTTACCGGGTAACGATCCACCCCCTAACAGCATCTAAAGATTGCGGTTAGCGGCAAGGACTGGAACTACGGTAACGCGATTTCCGGGCGAAGCACGGGGCGAGCGGCGGCAACTGGCGCAGGGCAGAGAATTTTCTACAACGTTAAGGGCGACCGCACCGCGGACTAACTCTCTGAGTTTCCGCACAGCGGCCAAAAAAATTGCGATCTTGCGGAGAAATTTTCCGTCAGTTTGCGCCTACACGTCAGCCTGTTCAGCCTCGGCAATGAAACTTTCGTTCGTGGACTCGCGTCCTGTTACGTACGAGTGCGCCGGATTGTCGTCTGACTGCGGGAGGAATCTGTGGCAGTAGTAGGCCTTGAAGAAAAATACGAGGCAGTTAAGCAGCTCATTGCCATCGGCAAAGAGCGCGGCTATCTGCTGTATGACGAAGTAAACGATTCCCTTCCGGCGGAAGTGCATTCGTCGGAAGAAATCGACGACCTGCTCACGACGTTTGAACGCAACGGCATCGAGATTTATGAAGATCAGGCGTCCGCCAAGGCGGCGCGCGCCGTGGAAATTTCCAGCAATCCTGGCGAGCGCGAAGGCGCCGAAAAGGGCGATGGTCACGAGGGCGAGAGCGATCTCGACCTGACGCCCGGCTCGCTTGAAAAAACCAACGACCCCGTTCGCATGTACCTCCGCGAGATGGGCACCGTGCCGCTGCTGACGCGCGAAGGCGAAGTCACCATCGCGAAGCGCATTGAGCGCGGCCAACTCGTCGTGATGAAGTCGGTCACGCGCTCACCGATCGTCATCAAGGAACTCATCGCCGTCGGCGACGATTTGCGCAAGGGCGGCCGCTCGATCAAAGAAATCGTCGTGTTCGACGACGAAGAGCTGACCGAAGAAAAAATCGCGAACAAGACGAAACAGACGCTCAAGCACATCGAGAAAATCGCGAAGCTCTACGACACCGGCCTGAAGCAGGCCGCGAAGCTCGAGAAAACAGCGAAAGCGAAAAAGAAGCAGTGGGTGAGCGCGAAGTGGGACGTGGCGCGCACCCGTATCGAAATTTCGCTCGCGGTTCGTGCCATCGAGTTCAACCCGTTCGAGAAAAAGCGGCTTGTCGACAAGATGCGCGGCACCGTGGAGCGTCTTCAATCGCTCGAGCGCGAAGCCGGCCGTCTCGAACGCCGCGCTGACGTCGCAAAAGGGGATGTCGCAGCCGAAGCGCGCAAAGAACTCCGCACGCGTCGCGCCGAAGTCAAAGACATCGAAGAAGCCAGCGAAGTCGGCCTCACCGAACTCAAGCGCACGCTCACGATCATCCACCGCGGCGAAGCGGAAGCGGAGCAGGCGAAAAAAGAACTGATCGAAGCGAACCTTCGCTTGGTCGTTTCGATCGCGAAAAAATATACGAACCGCGGCTTGCAGTTTCTCGACCTGATTCAGGAAGGCAACATCGGCCTGATGAAAGCGGTCGATAAATTCGAGTGGCGCCGCGGCTACAAGTTTTCGACCTACGCGACATGGTGGATTCGCCAGGCCATCACACGCGCGATCGCCGATCAGGCGCGCACGATTCGTATTCCGGTGCACATGATCGAAACGATCAACAAGCTCGTGCGCACCAGCCGCCAGCTCGTCCAGGAATTGGGGCGCGAGCCGACCAGCGAAGAAATCGCCAAGCGCATGGACATTCCGGTGTCCAAGGTGCGCAAAATCCTCAAGATCGCGCAGGAGCCGATTTCGCTCGAAACTCCGATCGGCGAAGAGGAAGATTCGCATCTCGGCGACTTCATCGAAGACAAGGCTGTCGTTTCGCCGTCCGATGCGGTCATCAACCTCAACCTGAAAGAGCAGACGTCTTCGGTGTTGAAGACGCTGACGCCGCGCGAAGAAAAAGTCATCAAGATGCGTTTTGGTCTCGATGATGGCAGCGAACACACGCTCGAAGAAGTCGGCCAGTCGTTCGCGGTTACTCGCGAACGCATCCGCCAGATCGAAGCGAAAGCGCTGCGCAAGCTGCGTCATCCTTCACGCTCGCGCAAGCTGCGTGCCTTCCTCGAAGGCCCCTCGCGCGATTACCTCTAGAAAAATCGGAAACTGGAAAATCGAAAATGGAAGCTCGAAACGCCGCGGCCAAAACCGCGGCGTTTTTATTTCGAGTGAAATTCGCGAATCACCTCAATCTTGCCAACGATGTTGGCATTGAATTCAGATAATTTTTCCGCTGGAATCCAGTATTCCTGGTGAATCTCGCTTCCAACTTTCTGCACCTCAAACTTCGACAGATAGGCATTCTTGACGGCGAAACGGGTGACGAAGCCAGAACCAATCGCAGGATTTTCCGCGTTCCAATCTCGTGCGATCGCCGCCGCGTACTCCTCGTTCAGAACCGGATAGAAGATCGGCTGTTCCGGCAAGCGCGGCGGAAATTCTCGATAGTCAGATGCTTCAATCAGTTTCAATTCCATTGGTCCGACCGGACGATAGAGCAATGTAACTTCATAGTCTTCGTTTGCAGCCATGTGCGTGGCTATAGTTATGCTGGAAGCTCGACGTATGCCGAGTAGGAGTGCGGTTCGGGCAGCGATTGCCCTTCTTCATGCATTCCGTCGAGATGCAGAGAGATAGCTTCCTGCATGTTTTTCTCAACGTCCTCACGCGTTCGCCCGGTAGAGACGCAGCCTGGCAGATCGGGAGAATAAGCGGAATATCCGGTCTGAGTTTCTTCAATAACGATCAAATATCTTTTCATTTCTTTAGCTCCGCTTGCTTCAAGACACTGTTCAACGTTCCGGACGCTAAATCATCCCCAGGCTTACCAGCCCGGTTTTTGTGGGATGTTTATATTGTCTATGACTTCCTCGGGTTCTTACAAGGAACCAGCCGTCAGCCTCTATCATCGTATTGCGTCCCGTACCTTCATGAGGGCGTTTTCGAGAAATATCCGATCAGGCGGATAGTCCAGATGGCGACGAAGCAGAGGAAGGCGACGAGGGCCATGGTGAATTGGGCGCCGTTGAGGTGGCGCGGGACGGATTGATTGGCGTTGAAGACGAGTTGATTGACGACGATTAAGAATGTGAGAAGGGCGCAGGCGAACCAGGCCATCTGGATGCGGAAGATGGCGATGGTGTGATCGCGGCGGATTGGGGCGAGCCAGAAATCTTTGTTCGGCAGACTGACAAGCGATGGCGGAGCGGCGGCTATGATCGCGGGGATGCCGAAAGCGATCAGAAGGGAGACGCCCAGCATCACGATTTCGATGAAGAAAAATTGGCCCTTGGTTTGCCAGCCGTTGGCGGAACCGGATGCGCCGAAATGCGTGGCCATCACACCGGGCATTGTGTTGGCGAAATTTCTGGCCTGCAAGAATCCCAGGAACACAAGCAATGCGAAGACGGCTTGCGGCACGCGCGCCTTACGGCGTTCGCGTGCTCTCATCGTGGACAAACCTTTTGTAGTTACCATCGGGTCCTCGTTCGCGGAAACGTCCGGTGGTTGTGTGATGGGTGTGCATAATAGAATGACCAGTCGTATTCAGCCATGAAAACCTTTCACAAAATTGCGGGCGTGGTGTTGGCGCTGCTTTTGATCGCAGCGGCGTACGGAATTTTCCGCACCGCGCCGATGACGCCCGCCGTGCCGACGCTTGCCGCCTCGGCCGGAAACGCGAAGAATCCGCCTCCTCAGTCGCAAGTTGTCGATCAGACTCCACTGAAAATTGCACAGCAGCTTGCGCCGCTGGCGACATTGCCGGGTGAACGGGAATTGGCAGCGGAAGCGATTCGGCTGACCGATCACGAAGTGGACATCGCGTTCACGGGCGCGCTGCGCGACGCTGCGCTGCATCCGCCGGCGCTGAGTGCGGAAGCGAAAGAGATTCAGGCACGCTTGCAGAAAGCTGAGAAGGGACTGACGGCGACGCAAGCGCAGGTCGCGCAACTGAATGCGGCGATTGCGAAGGCAACGGGAGATCAGAAAGATTCTCTGGAAGATCAAGCCGACATCGCAAACGCGCAGGAAGAATTGGATCAGGACGAGGTCGATGACGCGAAGCAAGACCTGATTCGCGCCGGCGGCGATCCGCAGGACCGCATCCAGGCGATGGTGAAGGATCACGAGGCTTCGACGAAAGCCACAGAAGCAGCTCTTGCGGCAGCCGCTGCTCCTCCCGAGGAAAAGCGCGGACTCGTGAACCGCGCTATCCAATGGTGGGAACTGCACAAGAAGCAATTGTTGCTGTGGCGGGCGAAGGCCGCGACGGCGAACACGATCGGAACGCTTTCGGTACGGCACGACACGCTCGAGAAGGAACTGGACGCCGAAAAATCTAAGGCCGGTGCGAGCGCGGACGGCACGGCTTTGTCTCCAGCCGCTCGGCTGGCATGGAGCGACAACGACGCGGATGCGGTGATCAATGCGACGAAGGATCGCGCGGCGCGGCAGAAAAAGCTCGCGGGATTCGACAAGCGAGTCGACGACGAAAAAGAGCTGGATGGGCTTTACGACAAGTGGATCGCTCTCGTTCAGACGCAGCAGCGGAGTGTGCTGAATCGATCGCTGAAGGGAATTGCGATCATCCTGGGAATTTTGCTGCTGGGATTGTTTTTCGATCAGTGGATCGCGAGTTTGCTCGCGCGAACCAAACTCGACCGACGGCAGATTGAAACGCTTCGCGGCGTAACGCGCGTTTCGTTGCAAGTCGTCGGAGTGCTTTTTATTTTGCTGGTGATTTTTGGGCCGCCGCCGAACCTCGGAACATTTTTGGGATTGGCCGGCGCGGGCCTGACCGTTGCGCTGAAGGATTTCATCGTCGGATTCATCGGCTGGTTCGTATTGATGGGGAAAAATGGAATCCGGTTGGGCGATTGGGTTGAGATCAACGGCGTAACCGGCGAAGTCGTGGAACTCGGGATGTTCCACACGGTTCTGCTCGAGACGGGGAACTGGACGGACTCGGGGCATCCGACGGGGCGCCGCGTGACGTTCACGAACAGCTACGCGATCGAAGGGCACTATTTCAATTTCTCGACGTCGGGTCAGTGGCTGTGGGACGAGCTGACCGTCGTGCTTCCGGCGGGACACGATCCGTATCCGATTGTCGAGGCGGTCAAGAAGAAGGTGGTCGAGGCGACGGCCGAGAGCGGTCAGAAGGCGGAGCGCGAGTGGAAGGGCGCGGCCAAGTCCGCGGATATGAGCAGTTTGTCGGCGGAACCGGCGATCAACGTGCGCCCGGCGATCGGCGGGACCGAGATTGCGGTGCGCTACATCACGAATGCCCATGACCGCGGGCAGATGCGAGCGAAGTTGAACCAGGTTTTGGTGGATTTGCTGGGTGCGAAAGATCCGACGGCAGCGCCCATTCCGTCGAAGTAGTTCTTCCGATTCCCATTTTAGGAACAACACCCCTACACCCCCATGTTTTCTTGAAGAGTGCGCAAGTCTTTGTGTTTTGTGTGGGTTGCGAGACTGTGCGGTTTTGGGAATGGGGAAACAGTTGGAAGAAAAGGGGTTACGGGCGGGCCAAGACTGAGTTTGCAGGGATGCTTCGAATAAGGAGGGCGACTTCATAGGAGAGAATAGCACAGGATGTTGGCTTAGTCAATATCATTATGCATGGGTACTATTCGAATGTGAGGCGCGAGTTCGACCGAAGAATCGATGGCTCGGAAGCAATGCGTCTCGTTTCCGCCAAGGAAAAAGCAACGAAGAGTAGATTGGGCAGGTTGACCCTACAATCGTCATGGTACGAGTTCTGATACCATCAGGCACAGGCTTTCTACGTATTCCAATCTGCCACCAGCACATCAGAGAATGACCTAGAGTTGTGAAGCGGCTTTCAACGCGAGGACACGTTTGAAGCTAACATCCACATCCGCGCGAACAATCGCTGACATTCTCAAGGCCGCCAAGATCGGGACTTGGGAATTGTCGCTACCCGACCGAGTGCTGGATGCGTCTTCCGGGTGCAAAGCGAACTACGGGCGCCTGCCCAAAGATGAGTTTTCTTACGACACGCTCTTCAAGTCGATCCATCCGTCAGACCGGGAGCGTGTGGCGGCGATGGTTGCAGGTGCGATCCGTGGCGAGAACGAGTGCGCTACCGAATATCGATGTGTTTGGCCGGATGGAACGCTTCACTGGATTTCGGTCACCGGTTCGGTAGTCCGCAGCGAAAGCGGCGAACCAAAGAAGATCATCGGCGTCACACAAGAGATTTCGAACCGCAAGCGAATTGAGAGCGAACTTCGAGAGGCGCAGTTGCGGATGACTTCGATGCTCGGTGCAGTGGATGTCGGCACCTGGTCTGTCGACCTGACAAACGACAAGGTAACGCCTGACCGCAACCTTCAGAGAATGTTTTTCCTGACCGACGAAGAAGCGCACGGTTCGATGGCAAACTATGTCGGAAGAGTGCACCCCGACGACCGTCCCGCAGTGGATGCGGCGATGAATCGAGTTTTTGCCGAACCCGGGAGTACGTACCGGATGGAGCCGAGGATCGTAAGTCCAGAGGGAACGGTACGATGGGTCGAAGTCCGAGGCGACGTCGAGCGCGACGCAAACGGGACGCCGATCGTGTTTCGCGGGGTCGTCCTGGATATTACCGAACGAAAGTCCAGTGAGGAGTTGCAGTCCCGATTATCGGCGTCTCACAATCTCCTGAAAGCGCAAGAAGAGGAGCGGCGGCGGATCGCGCGGGAGCTTCATGACAGCGCGGGCCAGACCTTGGCAGCGCTCTGCATGGGCGTCGAGTCGCTAGCAGTCCGTGCGCGACGAGAAGCACCGTCTTTGGCGAACGTCGCAAGAGAGTGCAGCGACACCGCGCAGCAGTTATCTCAGGAAGTACGAACTGCCTCATATCTTTTGCACCCGCCAATGCTGGATGAGATTGGTTTGATGGCGACACTTGGGTGGTATGTGGAAGGTCTTGAGGCCCGAAGCGGGCTGAAAATCATGCTCGACACGCCCCGGGAATTCAAGCGCATTGGGCCGGAAAGAGAGTTGCTCATTTTCCGGCTCGTGCAAGAGTGCCTGACAAACATTTATCGTCACTCCGGCAGCAAAACGGGAACGATACGTTTAACTGTCGAGGGGCGCGAGATCAAATTGAGCGTCGAAGACCAAGGCAAGGGCATTCCCGCAGGAAAGCTCGCCATGGTACAGAATCGCGGGTCCGGCGTGGGCCTCCAAGGTATGAGGGAGAGAGTTCGACAAGTCAACGGACAGATGGACGTTCAGTCGAGTCACACGGGAACGAAGGTCTCCTTTTCTTTTCCTTATCAAGCCTGAAGGTGTGGGACCGAGGGCTTTAAGCGCGGATGGAATTCCTGAGTGGTAGCGGGAATGACCGCCGTCGGTAGGCGGAGTACGTCTGCGAACCGAAGCTGAGAGTTTGCGCGCTTGGCCATTTTGAGTTAGTGGCGAGTTAAGTGATAGTGGGTGTAACGGACGGGAGTAGAATCGGGGGGAATCGGTCATAGGTTGTTGGTCACCGTCGGAATGTCGAGCACTTGGGCTGTGCTTTGAGGAGGGGACATGCGGGCGATGGTTTTGCGAATTGTGGTTGCGGTCGTGGTCGCTGGTGCGGCGTGCGCCGGCGGTGCGATGGCTCGGGCAACGGATGACGCAGCAAGCGACGGATTATCCGGACTTACCAGCGGCGTTGAGGCACCAGCGAGTCAGCCGAGCGACGCACCGGTGTGTGAGGCGAGCGCCGGGACGCGGAGGGCACTGGAGGAGTGGAATCATCGGGATACATATTCGACGAGCGGGCGGGTGGAATACCGTAAGGCGATCGATGCGCTGTTGGCAAAAAATCCGGACGATGTGTTTCTGCACCTGGATTACATCCGCACAGAAAATCAAGCGAGCAAGGCGGAGGCGGCGGCAGCTCTTGAACGCTACAAGACTTTGATGGAGAAGCATCCCGGGAACAGCGAATACGAATTTCTTTATGCGGCGGCGCTGATCGACAACAACACGCCGAAAGCGATCGAGAGATTGAGGCGAATTCCGGCGGAGGCGGCGATCGAGCCACAGGTGCAGCTCCGGCTGACGAAAATCTATGAATTCGGAAAATTTGCGAATCACGGGGAGGGGCGCAGGCAGCTTGCCGCTTACCTCAAGACGTGTCCGGGTTCCATGAACCTCGCAGCGAGAGATTATACGGAGAGCCTGGCGACACCGGAGATGGCGGCGAGCTACGCGGCACAATTGCGCAGCCGATTGCAGAAAGAGAGCGACCCAACGCTGCTCAGCGGCTGGAGCACTGTGTGGAATCTAGAATTTGTTGCGACGCCGGCGCAGCAAGATCAAATACGGGCCCGGATGACGCAGGACTTGCAGCAGCTTCGAAAGAAGCCGGTGAAGGATCTGAATTATCTGACCATGCTTGAGACGGGGTATCGCATGGCGGGAGACAAGAAATCGCAGCGCGAAATCGGAGATCGGATCGTGGCCGAGTATCCCGACAGCAACGAAGCGGATTTCACGACGTCGCGGCGGTTCGAGGACGAACACCCTTATCCCAAGGATGAGGATTCGGTGGAGACGAAGCAGGCCTACTACCGATTGTCGCTGGCGGATGCCGACGCGCGGTTCAAGAAAAATCCGCAAGACACGCGCGCTATCCGCGACCGCTTCGAAGCGATGGAAAAGTTAGACGAAGTTTCGAATGAAGAAATCGAGAATGCCGGCGAGGCGTTGCGAGCCGTGTTGAAGGGCGAACTGAATTGGTACACCACGCCGCCGATGGACTTCAGCATTGCGCGGACTTACCTGGATCGAAAGATTCGCGTCGCGGAAGTGGCGGATTTAGTTGCCGAGGGGCGGGCCGAATACACGCGGCGGCAGGATAGACCGATATCGGATCGAGAGACCGATGAGTTGAGGAAGGCCTTGGCGACGAACGATACGTGGGTACTCATAAACGAAGCGGAGCTGTTAGTAGACGCGGCGCGGGCGCTGAAGAAGCCACAGATTGCGAAAGCCGCGATGGACAAGTTGGCGGAGGAGAAAATCGACGTCAAATATTTTCAGATTGAACTGTGGGAGATCAAAGGGAAATGGGCGGAGTTGAATGGAAGGAAGCTCGACGCGGTTTTGATGTACCGAGCGTCGCTGGATTCGCGCGTAGTGGGGTACAAGCCGCGCGGGAAAAAAGATGATGTGAAAGAAGCCTACGAGCGGCTGTGGAAAGAGCTGGGAGGCACGGACAGCGGAAACGATGCGTGGCTTGCCGCAACAGCGGGGGCGAAGATTGCAGCGGATGGCGGCTGGGAGCGAGTGTCGAAAGATTTGCCGGACGCGAAGCTGGTGGATTTGAACGGGAAGACGTGGACGTTGAGCGAATTGAAGGGGAAGACGGTGCTGATCAATGTGTGGGCATCGTGGTGCGGGCCGTGCCGCGGCGAGCATCCGTATTTGCAGGCGCTGTATGACAAGGTAAAGGACCGGACGGACATTGCGGTAGTGTCGATGAGCATCGACGAATCGATTGGAGATGTGGAGCCGTACATGAAGGAGAAGAAGTATTCGTTTCCGGTGTTGCTGGCGTCGCGCTATGTGAATGATGTGGCGCCTGCTTTTGGGGTTCCGCAGAACTGGATTGTGGGGGCGGATGGGAAGTGGGAGTGGAAGCAGGAGGGGTTTGGTGATGGCGAGGGTTGGGAGAAATCGGTGATGGAGAAATTGGAGGGGAAGGAAGGTGTGGGGAAGAAGTAAGGCGACCGCCAAGGTAATCCGATGGCAACCAGAGCTCGTATATAGTACGGCTCCGACATCTCCGATAAGAGACGACGATAGATGACTGCTTCGCCGACACAACACATGCAATGTATGGAGGTCTGGGGAGGGAGCCAGATTGCGTCGAGTGGCGTGGAGTTGGCGGGGCTGGATGCTTGGATTTACAGCAAGCCGTTTGGGCAGGCGCAGCGGGGCGGCGATGTGTATTACGTTTCGAGTTGCGCGTCGGGGAGGATTAGCCGGTTGCTGCTCGCGGATGTTTCGGGGCACGGGAAATCGGTGGCTTCGACGGCGGCTGATTTGCGGTTGTTGATGCGGCGGTTTGTGAATCGGCTGGACCAGAAAGAATTTGTGCGCGTGCTGAACGAGCAGTTCACCACGCTTTCGCAACAAGGGACGTTTTCGACGGCGGTGGTGACGACGTTTTTTGCACCGAGCCGCCGGCTTTCTCTTTGTAATGCGGGGCATCCCCGGCCGTTGTTGTATCGAGCTGCCGAAGGGCGATGGTCGTTTCTGAGTCACCAGGACAATCCGGAGAAGAAGGGGCCGCTGAATATTCCTTTGGGAATTTTTGAGCTGGCGGATTACGAGCATGTCGATATCGAGCTTGAGCCTGGCGATTGTTTGCTGAGTTATACGGATGCGCTGATCGAGTCTTGCGACTGCGATGGGGAGATGCTGGGCGAGGATGGGTTGCTGCGGATTGTGAATCTGCTGGGCGACGTGCCTGCGGAGAAACTGATTGAGGCGGTTCTCTCTGAGATCGCGGAGCGATTTCCCGACAATCTTTCTGCGGACGACGTGACTTTGATGGTGGTGCGAGCGAATGGGCGGTTGCTGCACTTCAGTTTTCGGGAGCAGCTGAATGCGTTCGGGCGGTTTGTGAAGGCGATCTTTCGGTCGTGGCGTTCGAGGGCGGAACGGGTGCCGTTTCCGGATGCAAAGCTGGCGAATATTGGTGGGGCGATTATTCCGGCGTTGGGGCGGCGGTGGCGGGCGCCGCGGGAGTTGCGGTCGAAATAATGAGTTTTTGAGTGGATTTACACCGATAAGAAAAAACAGATTGAGGCGAGGCGGGTCGATCTTGCGGACTTGGGGCGCAGCGTGCTGCGCCCCTACACGTTTATGGCAGAGCCCATCGGTGCTGCGTGGATTTCAGGTGGTGAGGCGGTTGGGGGAGATGGTGGCGAGTTGCCATGCGCTCAGTTGGTAGAGATTTTTTTCAGTTGTGTCTGAGGTGATTTTCAGGGGGCCGGCGGGTTGGCGGTAGATGCGGGTGGTGATGGCGTGGCGGTTGTCGCAGATGAGTTCGGCGACGCTGGCGTCGAGGAAGAGGGAGAAGTCGCGGAGCGGGTGTTTTGTTGATGCGATTTCGATCGTTTTGCCGTTGACGGTGAGTTTGGAGTTGTCGCGGATGGTTTCGGTGGAGACGGTCAGCCACGGGCCGGTTTGATCGGATAGTTCGAAATTTGATTTCTTTGCGTCGCTCATCCAGAAAGATTCGCCGCAGAGGTTTTTGATTTCGATTTGCTTGGCTTTGTCGGCGCGCTCTTGTGCGGAGAGTTTGGTCGGCATTTCGAAGGTTTGTTGGCGGAGCGAGCGCGACTCGGGCGCAATTTCCATTTCGAGAGTGTTGTCGTCGGCGATTTTTAGCGTGCGTGGGAGAGACATGCAGCCGGCCCAGCCTGCGGCGAGGAGTTCGGAGTCGGGGCGCTTTTCGGTGATCCAGCCCCAGAGGATGCGATTGCCTTTGGCGTCGAGCTGCGTTTTTTGCGCGTAGTAGGCGCCGTGATCGAGGATGCCGCGCGTTTGTGAATGGAAGACGAGCTCTTTGGGATCGAGATCGCCGACTTCCCAGAAGACGCTGCCTGCCGTGGAGTAAAGCAAAACCCATTTCTTATCGAGCTGAAAAAAATCGGGGCACTCCCACATTTCGCCGGAGCCGACGGGGTCGGTGTGTTCTTTTCCCGACCACTGGCCTTCGGCGAGGGGGTGGAGATATTTCCAGTCGCGGAGATTTTTGGATTCGTAGAGGAGGACGCGGCCGCCTTTTTTAAATTGGCCGCTGGCAACGCCGCAATACCACGGGCCGGCGTTGGATTCAGATGTGGCGGCGGTCGGGACTTTGAAGAGGAAGGGATCGCGGAAGCCGGAGAGATTTTTGTCGTCGGGTGGTTCGATGACGGGCTTGTCGTGCTTTTGCCAAGTGAGGAGATTCGGATCTTTGCTGGTGGCGAGGAGTTGCGTCTCGCGGAAATTGTGATGGCCGTCGCGGAGCGTGGCGCGATCGGCGGAGACGGATTTTACTCCGGTGTAGATGAGGGTGGCGGTGCCGTTGTCGCTGACGGCGCTGCCGGTGAAGCAACCGTCGGAGTCGTCGCCATCGGGAGTGGGCGCGAGCGCGATGGGTAGGTGCTTCCAGTGAATCATGTCGTCGCTGACGGCGTGATTCCAGTGCATGTCGCCCCAGACGGCGGAGTTGGGATTGTATTGGAAGAACATGTGGTAGTGGCCGCGCCAGAAGATGGGGCCGTTGGGGTCGTTCATCCAGTTTTTGGCGGGGAGGAGGTGGAATTGGGGGCGGAGGGGGTCGGAGGAAAGATTCTTTTCGGTGGCGGCGAGGAGATTTTTCGGATGGAAGGCTGAGAGAGCGGCAGCGGCGGCAGAGGATTTCAGGAAGTGGCGGCGTGTTGAATTTCGCATGCTGGCTCCGTGATGAAGATGATGCTAGCGCAGTTTCAGAGAAAAGATAACGCAGAGACGCTGAGGTCGCAGAGGAGCGCGGAGATTTTCTGAGATGCGCCTTACATTTGGCCCGGCGACCCGCAGCGGCTGAAGCCGCTCTTGTTAGCGACGATTACGGCACGACTGAAGTCGTGCCCTTCCCGACTCGGGAAG
>DATAMU010000190.1:0-1716 GCA_036266605.1 Candidatus Acidiferrum sp.
CTCGACGGGAGACAATCTCGTATAACACGGCCGCGCTGGCATGTCAGTGATCTGCGAACAAATTTCGCGATCAATTCCCCCTTCGGGAAAGTTTGTTAGGATTTGAAACCTAGCATTCAGCACTCAGCAGTCGGCACTCAGTCCGATCACGGCGAATAGTTCGCAGGTCATCTTCTGGCCGCTGTTGACTGAACGCCGATTGCTGAGTGCTGAGGACTAGTTCCCATGATCCGCTCCTACAAAGGCATTTCGCCGACTATCCCGAACTCGTGCTACGTTGACGATTCGGCGCAGATCATTGGCGATGTTGTGCTTCGTGAGCATGCCAGCATCTGGATGAACGCCGTGCTGCGCGGCGACGTTCATTCCATTCGCGTAGGCTCGCATTCGAATATTCAGGATTGCAGCGTCTTGCATGGAATGAAAGAGCAATACGGTGTATTCATCGGCGATTATGTCACCGTCGGACACTCCGTCACGCTGCACGGCTGCACCATCGGCGATCGCTGCCTCATCGGCATGGGCTCCATCATCTTGAACGGCGCGGTCATCGGGGCGGGTTCGATCATCGCGGCCGGAACGCTGATCCCGGAGAAAACGATGGTTGAGCCCGGTTCGCTTTGGATGGGGTCGCCTGGTCAATTCCGCCGCAAGCTGGTTGAGCGAGACACCGAAAGCATCATGCGTTACGCGACTAATTATCTGGGATACAAAGACGCGTACTTAGCGGAGCGGGGCCGCTGAAGTTTTTTTGACAGTTTTGCTAGAAGCTAGAACCTGATGATCAAAGCCATTCGAGGAACGCGAGATTTGCTGCCGCCGGATACGGCGCTCTGGAACTTCGTCGAGTCCACGGCGCGTGACGTTTTTCGCACCCATAACTTCCATGAAATCCGCACGCCCATTTTTGAAGATACGCAACTGTTCGCGCGCGGAGTCGGCGAAGAGACAGACATTGTTTCCAAGGAAATGTACACCTGGGAGGATCAGGGCCGCGCCCAGAGCGACAAAGGGCAATCTCTCACCCTCCGCCCCGAAAACACTGCCGGCGTCGTCCGCGCATACATCGAGCACGATCTCGCCAAGCGCGGACTGAACAAGCTCTACTACATCGGACCGCAATTCCGCCGCGAGCGCCCGCAAAAGGGACGCTATCGCCAGTTCTATCAAATCGGAGCCGAGATCATCGGCCCGGCAACCGCGGGCAGTGAATCTCCTGCGCGAGATGCGGAAATTCTCGAAATGCTGGCGACGCTGCTTGACCGCCTCGGCGTCACTGGCTGGACACTTCAACTCAATTCCATCGGCTGTCCCGCGGATCGCGGCCGCTACAACCAAGCCCTCCGCCAGGCGCTCGCTCCAGTAAAAGACCGAATGGATCCCGATTGCCAGCGCCGCGCGGTCACAAATCCGCTGCGCGTCTTCGACTGCAAAGTTCCCGAAGATCAGCCCATTATCGAGACATTGCCCCGCATCAGCGACTACCTCGATGAGCCTTGCCGCCAACATTTCGAACAAGTCAAAGAAATTCTCCGATCAGTCGGCGTCGATTTTCAGCTAAACGACCGTCTGGTTCGCGGCCTCGATTACTACACCCGCACCGCCTTCGAATTCACGCACGGCGCCCTCGGCGCGCAGAACGCGATCCTCGGCGGCGGTCGCTATGACGGGTTATCCGAAGCCCTCGGCGGACCGCCTGCGCCGGGAATCGGATTT
>DATAMU010000191.1:0-2170 GCA_036266605.1 Candidatus Acidiferrum sp.
GTCCACTTCGCTGACAGCGGTAGGCAGAGCATCCCATGCTCCGCCACTTCGTTGACTTGTCTCCCCCACCTCTCTACTATTCCCCCCACCGATGCCCGATTCCCCCGTAGAACCCGGTCAAACCATCTCCCACTACCGCATCCTCGAAAAACTAGGCGGCGGTGGAATGGGTGTCGTCTACAAAGCCGAAGACACGCGCCTCAAACGCTTCGTCGCCCTGAAATTTCTCCCCGACTCCGTCGCCAAAGATCCGCAAGCCCTCGCCCGCTTCCAGCGCGAAGCCCAAGCCGCCTCCGCCCTCAACCACTCGAACATCTGCACCATCCACGACATCGGCCAGGAAGACGGCAAAGCCTTCATCGCCATGGAGTGCCTCGAAGGCGAAACGCTCAAGCACACCATCGCCCGCCGCTCGCTCGATCTCGAAACCATTCTCGAACTCGCCATCGATATCGCCGACGCTCTCGACGCCGCTCACTCCAAAGGCATCGTCCACCGCGACATCAAGCCCGCCAACATTTTCGTCACCACCCGCGGACAGGCGAAAATTCTCGACTTCGGTCTCGCCAAAGTTACCGGCGCACGCTCCGAGCCTGCGGTCGGCGACACGCTCGCCACCGACGGTGGCGCCAACACCGATCACCTCACCAGCCCAGGCAGCACGCTCGGCACCGTCGCCTACATGTCTCCCGAGCAAGCCCGCGCCAAAGAACTCGACGCCCGCTCCGATCTTTTTTCTTTCGGCTCCGTCCTCTACGAAATGGCCACGCGCCAGCTTCCCTTCCGCGGCGAAAGCACCGCCGATATTTTCGACTCCATCCTCAATCGTCAACCCACGCCGCCGACGCGCCTCAATCCCGATCTCCCGCCCGAACTCGAACGCATCATCAACAAAGCTCTCGAGAAAGATCGCAACCTGCGCTACCAGCACGCCTCCGAAATGCGCGCCGATTTAAAACGCCTCGAGCGCGATTCCAGTTCCGGCCGCGTCCGCATCTCAGACGTAAACAACGCATCTGTTTTTCCAGCAAGCGGTCCCGGCTCCGGTTCCGCCGCACCGTACGCAACACATTCCACCGGCGCCGCAGCAGCCACAGGCAGTAGCGCCGTGCAAACTCCAGCGCCCGAATCAAAATCAAGCAAAAGCCTGATGCTCGGCATCGTCGCACTCGTCGTCATCGCCGCCGCCGGCGCCATCGCCTACAAATTCCTCGGCGCAAAGCCCGCCTTCAATTTTCAAGGAATGGAAATCAGCAAGCTCACTCAAACAGGAAAAGCCAGCGGCGTCGCCGTCTCTCCCGACGGCCAATACGTCGTCTACGTCCTCCGCGACGGCGAAAAACAAAGCCTCATGATCCGCCAGGTCGCCACCGGTTCCGATGTCCCCGTCGTGCCGCCCGAGATCGTCATGTACTACGGCCTCACCTTTTCGCCCGACGGCCAATACATCTACTTCGTCGCCTCCAGCCGCGAAAACAATTTCTTCAGCTCGCTCTACAAAATGCCCGTCCTCGGCGGCACACCAACTAAAATCGTCACCGACATCGACACCAGCCCCAGCTTCTCGCCCGACGGAAAACAATTCGCATTCGTGCGCGGCGTGCCCGAACACGGCCGCGTCAACCTGATGGTATCCAAGACAGATGGCTCCGACGTTCACGTCCTTCTCGAGAAATCCGCCGGCGTCACTCCCGACAACCTTGTGCGCGCCGCATGGTCACCCGACGGAAAAACGATCGTCACCACTTTTTACGAATCCAACTACCTCGTGACTCTGAACGCCATCCCCGTCGCCGATCCTTCCAAATCTCGCGTCCTCTACTCCACGCACGACGACGTCGGCGCGCCTGTCTGGCTTCCCGACGGCAACGCGCTCATCGTCGTCATTCGCGACCGCACCGGTTCCAATCGCGGTCAGATCTGGTCCGTCTCTTATCCCGACGGCCAGGCGCATCGCCTTTCCAACGACCTCACCAACTACAGCCTCCCGTGGCTGGGTCTTTCTCGCGACGCAACATCTCTCGCCACAATCGAAAACAATCGCACTGCCGATCTCTGGCTCGTGCCCGACGCCGATGCCAACCGCGCCCACCAGATCACTTCCGGCGGCTCACTGATCCGCAGCATCGCCCCCTTCGGCAAAGATCGATTCCTTTTCCTCACCGACAAC
>DATAMU010000192.1:0-1506 GCA_036266605.1 Candidatus Acidiferrum sp.
CGCGCCGGATCCTCCCCCGGCGCGGTTTTGTTTTGCCCCGAGGATTCCGATAGGATGTGCTCGCTTCGTAGCTTCACGGCTTGCTAAGTTGTGGCGAGGTGCATCGTGCTGAGAATTTGTGTTATGGCGTTGTTATCGTTCGCGTTGTCGCAGACGGCGTTTGGACAAAAGAGTGCCGAGGCCGCGACATGCGAAAAGCTGGCCCAACTTTCGCTGCCGAACGCAAACATCACATCCGCCGAGGTTGTCGCCACGGGGGCGTTTCAGCCGAGCACTACGTTGACGCCGTGGGCGGCGCAGGCCGACGCATTGTACAGATCGCTCTCCGCGTTTTGCCGCGTTCGCATCGCGTCACATCCGAGCTCCGATTCCGACATCAAGATCGAAGTTTGGATGCCGCTGGAAGGCTGGAACGGGAAGCTGCAAGGCCGCGGCAATGGCGGATTCGCGGGCGAGATCGACGATTTTTCGCTCGCGATCGCCCTGCATGAGGGCTACGCGACCGCTGGAACCGACACCGGCCACGCCGCGAGCGGCACCAATGCGCGCTGGGCGCTGGGGCATCCGCAGAAAGTGATCGACTTCGGCTATCGCGCGATTCACGAGATGACGCAGGACGCGAAGCTCGTCGTGAAACAGTTTTACGGCAAGCATCCGCTGCAGCGCGCGTATTTCGCGAGCTGCTCGAACGGGGGGCGCCAGGCGCTGATGGAGGCGCAGCGATACCCGGACGACTACGACGGCATCATCGCGGGCGCGCCGGCAAATTACTGGACGCATTTGGTGACCAGCGCGATCTGGCAACTGCAGGCGACGACGCTCGATCCCGCGAGTTACATTCCTCCTGCCAAGTTACCGGCAATCGCGAAAGCGGTCGATGCCGCGTGTGACACACAGGATGGAACCGCAGACGGAATTTTGGACGAACCGAGGAAATGCCACTTCGATCCGTCGGCGATGTCGTGCAAAGCGGAAGACTCCAATTCTTGCCTGACAAATGCGCAGGTGACGGCGCTAAAGAAGATTTATGCTGGACCAAGCGATGCAAACGGAAAACAGATCTACCCAGGACTATTGCCCGGCGCTGAGGATGGACAGGGTGGCTGGGGCTTGTGGATTACGGGCTCGGAACCCGGCAAGAGCCTGATGCAGGCGTTCGGCGTTGGATTTTTCTCGAATATGGTATTCGAGAAGTCCGACTGGAATTATCGTGACGCAAATGTCGGCGACATCGCGAAAACCGCGGATACGAAACTCGCGAAAACACTGAACGCGACCGATCCAAATTTGTCTGCGTTCAAGGCGCACGGCGGAAAGTTGATCCTGTATCACGGCTGGAATGACCCTGCGATATCCGCGGTCAATACGATCAACTACTACCAGAGCGTTGTCGATCTGATGGGCCAAGATGGATTCGATTCGTTCGCACGCGTGTACATGGCGCCGGGGATGCAGCATTGCGGAGGCGGCGTGGGGCCGGATTCGTTTGGCGAGAACGGTCCGTGG
>DATAMU010000193.1:0-1801 GCA_036266605.1 Candidatus Acidiferrum sp.
GCTAGCAACCAAGCAGAACTTCGGCGCCGCAAATTTTCCCAAGTGGTCGCGGCAATTTTTGTGTGGAGGTGTGTGCGATGGCTCACGAACTTTTGAATGTGTGTCTGGTAGATGGAGATTCGGAGCAACGAAAACGCGAGAAGAGAATACGGCGGCGGGCGCTGGCGATTTCGATCACGTTGCAGGTGGCTGCGCTTGCGGTGCTCTTGTTGATGCCGTTGCTCGGTAAACCGGCGGCGATTTTGGTGAAGGACTTCGTGCCAGTGCCGCCGTATTATGCGCATCGCCAGCAGCCGCAGGTCGCACCAGCGACGCCCGTGCGTCGTCAGCACATCGATTCACACGCGTTCGTCGAACCGAGGTACATCCCGCGGACGATCAATATGAATCCAACGCCGCCGGAACCAGTGGGCGAGCCCGCGCAAATACCAGGTGGCATAGACGTGCCGGGCGCTATCCCGATCACGAATGCGCAACCCACAGCACAACCACTGCCACCGCCGACACAAGCGAGAACGCCGAGTATCTTGCATTTTTCGCATATCGACGCGTCGAAGTTGGTCTCTCGGATCGAGCCGACTTATCCAGTGCTCGCGAAACAGATTGGGCGATCGGGTAAAGTCGAGCTCCACGCGATCATCGGTGAAGACGGAATGATTCAGTCGCTGGAGGCGGTTGGCGGCGATCCGATGTTTTTTTCTTCCGCGATGCAAGCGGTGAAGCAGTGGCGCTACACGCCGACTTTGCTAAATGGGCAGGCGGTGAAGGTCGATACATACATCACGGTGATTTACAACATCGCGCGGTGATGCGATTGGTCGAGGGCGCTGCGCCGGCGAATTGAGGCGCGGTCCGGTCCACAATCCGAGCTTTAAATGATCGGTTCGCCGGCGTGTTGCGCGATGGCGTGGCGGGTTTGGTCGCGAAGGCGAATGAGTTCGTGCCAGTCGGCGGAATCGTTGGAGTTTGCAACGTTGCCGGCCGGCGCGGCTGCACCGCGCGGATAAATCGGAGCTGAAAGAGTGAGTGTCACGGTGGTCGGTCGCGGAAGGTAAGTGCCGTCGCGAAGGAATTGTCGCGACCCGGCGATCGAAACCGGAATAATCGGCGCGTTCGCACTGACCGCAGCCTTGAATGCGCCGAGTTGAAACGGGCGAATGCCGTCTTCTTTCGTGAAGGTGCCTTCGGGAAAAATAAAAACGGATTCACCCTGCTGCAGGAGCTGTTCGATTTGTTCTTGCTGTCGGAGCCGAGCGTCGCCGTCTTTGCGATCGAACCAGACGTGACCCATCTGCTTCAGGAACGTGCCGATGAATGGATAGTGAAGGACTTCGAGCTTCGAGACGAAGTGATAGGGAACGCCGAGGCCCAGCATGAGCGGCAAAACATCGAAGAAGCTGGTGTGATTCGACGCGTAGATTTTTGCGCCGGGCGTGTCCATATATTCCTTGCCAACAACGCGCACGCGGGCACCGCCGATCGCGAACAAGACTTTCAACGCTGCCGATGTGAACCGTCCGGCAGCGCGCGGATCCTTGATGAAACTGACGATCGCGCACGTTGGGACAATCCAGATCAGGAAAACGATCACAAAATAAATACCGTGGACAATGTCCCATGTGCGCCGAGCCGCTGTCGCGAGTGCGCGACCGACG
Source organism: Candidatus Acidiferrum sp. (assembly GCA_036266605.1). Lineage (GTDB taxonomy): Bacteria > Acidobacteriota > Terriglobia > Acidiferrales > UBA7541 > Acidiferrum. The sequence continues at coordinate 1,656 of DATAMU010000193.1, forward strand.
CTCTTCAATGCTCCGCCCGCGCCGAGTCGCGCGATTTGAATCCACACCGGCGGGCGACCTTGCGACAGCGAACCTTTTTTGAACAGCTGGCGCGTCTCTTCGCGCCGCAGTTTTCCGCTGGATGTTTTCGGAATGCTGCCCGCCGG
>DATAMU010000194.1:0-3668 GCA_036266605.1 Candidatus Acidiferrum sp.
CATCCCTTGGCATCGCGTTCTCAACGCCGCCGGCAAAATCGTAATCCGCGAGCCGTACAGCTCTCTCCAGCGCAGACTCCTCGAATCCGAAGGCGTCGAAGTCATCGAAAACCGCGTCAAGATGAAAACCTATCTCTGGACGCCGACTCGCCGTTCCACCCCCAAAGCCGCGATAACAAAGCGCCCTCTCAAACGTACTAACAAACGAACCGCGAGATAGGCAGTTGGGTGCCGCACCCTTAGGTTTTGAAGGGTGCGGTTTTTGACTTTGACTTTTGCTTTGCTGGCTTCTCGCCCACGGCGACAGGATTTCGAATGCTGTATGCTGGTACTGCTAGCACGCACACAAATTCTCGCGAAACTATGCCCGAACAGGTTATTCAGGTCGAAAATCTCATCAAGCGCTACGGCGATCTCGAAGCTGTCCGCGGCGTCAGCTTCAGCGTCAACGAGGGCGAGGTTTTCGGCCTCCTCGGCCCCAACGGCGCCGGCAAGACCACCACCATCGAAATCCTCGAAGGCCTTCGCAATCTCGACGGCGGCCGCGTCAGCGTCTGCGGCCTCGATCCGCAACGCGACGCCGAAAGACTCAAAAACGAGATCGGGGCCGCGCTCCAGATGACTTCCCTTCCCGACAAACTAAAAACATTCGAAGCCATCAAGCTCTTCGCCGGCTTCTATTCCCGCCGCCGCGATCCCGAAGAGCTTCTGAAACGCTTTGGCTTGGTCGAAAAGCGCGACGCTTTCTACAGCAAGCTCTCCGGCGGACAAAAACAACGCCTCGCCCTCGCGATGGCTCTCGTCAACAATCCCCGCGTCCTTTTTTTCGACGAGCCCACCGCAGGCCTCGACCCGCAAGTCCGCCGCGAAATCTACGACATCATTGAAGAGCTTCGGCGCGAGAAGAAAACGATCGTCATAACCACGCACTACATTGAAGAAGCCGAGCGCCTCTGCGATCGCGTCGCCATCGTCGATCACGGCAAAGTCATCGCCCTCGGCACGCCACAAGAACTAAAAAATCGTTCCGGCGACAAAACGCGCATCGAAGTGCAGCTCACGCGCCCCGAATCTGTCGAGACGCTTCGCGCGCTAGACGGCGTCTCCGAGTGCCGCAACCTCAATGGAGGATACGCGCTCCACACACAACGGCCGCCGCAAGCCATCGTCTCTCTCGTGAAACATCTCGAAGCTCAGGGCAACGAGCTCGTCAGCCTCAACATCGCCACTCCGTCTCTCGAAGACGTCTTCATCGAGCTCACCGGAAGGAGACTCCGCGATTGAAGCACTTCCTCACACTTACCGCGATGCGCATCCGCCTCACCCTGCGCAACAAAATGTTTCTCTTCTTCAGCGTGATCATGCCCTTTGGATTTTTCTTTCTTTACGCAGGAGTCTTCGCCAAGGGCGATCCGCAAAAGGTTCGCTTTTTTCTCGGTCCGGTAATTTCTCTCGCGGTCATGGGCAGCTTCTGGGGACTCAGCGCCGCTCTCGTCACCTTCCGTGAACAAGGCATCCTCCGGCGTTTCCATGTAACTCCCGTCACCGCTGCCGACATGCTCGCCTCCAGCATCGTCGCCAACTACGTCCTCACGCTCCCCACCGTCATCATCGAGATCCTCTTCGCTCGCTTTCTTTTCCACGTCACCGACTTCGGCAATCTCATCTCCTTCTTTCTACTCGTCACCGTCGGCGTCGTTTCCTTCGCATCGATGGGCCTGATCGTTGCCAGCGTCACCAACACCATGCAAGAGACGCAGGTTCTCAATCAGCTCATCTGGCTCCCGCTGATTTTTCTTTCCGGCGCGACGATGCCGCTTCCCTACCTTCCAACCATCGCGCAAAAATTTGCGCTCTTCCTTCCCGCCACCTATCTGGTCTGGGGACTTCAAAGCGCCACCTTTTACAGCGCGGGAGTCTCCGCAGTGTGGATCGAAGCGGTTTCTCTCGCCTGCTGGGCCATTCTGGCTTTCTTCGTCGCCGCCCAACTCTTCCGCTGGGAACCTGAATCCAAAATCCCGCGCAACGCAAAACTCTGGGCCGCCGCGACGGCCCTCCCCTTCTTACTCCTCGGCGTCTGGGAAAACCATCAAGGCACGCTGCTCCTCCAGGCCCAATCCGCTTTCTTCCAACTCGAACACCCCGAAAAATACAATCAATCCCCAATGCAACACATGCAGCCATCCGCCACCGACCCAAAATCGAACGACGTCCACTAGCCGCGATCGTCAGCTTCTTCTTCCCACGAAGCACGCATCACATCCAATTTGGTTTTCATTCCCGCCTCATCCACACACCCGTTTCGTTGACGCCCCCAAACTCGCTGCCGTATTCTAAAATTCGAAGGGTTTCATCAAAAGGGAGCGAATCATGCCTGTCACACCTACAGAACAAATTTGGCGCAACGGAAACTGGATCAAATGGGAAGACGCTACCCTTCACGTCCTTTCCCACGTCGTCAGCTACGGCTCCGCAGTCTTCGAAGGCATTCGGTGCTACGACACAAAACAGGGCCCCGCGATCTTCCGCCTGCGCGAACACATCCAGCGTCTGATCAACTCCGCAAAAATTTATCGCATGGAGTTGCCCTACTCGGTCGAGCAATTCGGCAACGTCGCCACCGAGCTCGTCCGCCGCAACAAGCTCAACGCCTGTTACGTGAAGCCGATGGTTCTCCGCGGTTACGGCGAAGTCGGCGTCAACCCGCTCAATTCTCCGATCGATTGCTACATGGCGTGCTGGACGTGGGGCGCATACCTCGGCCCTGAAGCGTTGAGCAAAGGGGTAGAAGTCGGCGTCAGCTCCTGGACTCGCATCGCGCCTAACACTCTGCCCGCGATGTCCAAGGCCGCCGCGAATTACATGAACTCGCAGCTCATCCGCATGGAGGCTCAGTTCAACGGCTACACCGAAGGCATCGCGCTCGACACCGACGGCCACGTTAGCGAAGGCTCCGGCATGAACGTCTTCCTCGTCCACGAGGGCAAGCTCTACACGCCGCCTCTGGCCACCAGCATCCTCCCCGGTATCACGCGCGACGCCATCGTTACCATCGCGCAAGATCTCGACATTCCCGTGAAGGAAGCTGTCATCCCCCGCGAAATGCTCTACATCGCCGATGAAATTTTCTTCGTAGGCACCGCCGTCGAAGTCACGCCCATCCGCAGCGTCGATCACATCCAGGTCGGCAAAGGCTCCATGGGCCCGGTCACCCGCCGCATCCAGGAAGAATTTTTCGCCCTGACCAGCGGAACCAAACAAGACCGCCACAACTGGCTCACTCCAGTAAACGCCCCCGTTTCCGCCGTCCGCTAACAATTTCACCAAATAAAAAGGGGACGGCGCTTGCCGTCCCCCTTTTTTTCATTTTCCTTCGATCTCAGAACCCGTGTAGGGGCGCAGCACGCTGCGCCCCATGTCCGCACGATCATCGCGTCTTGAGACGATAGCTCCGATTCACCGCGACCTTCGAAGCGCATCTTGCCCGCGTTTTTTCGATCCTCGCAACAATCGCGTCAAACTCCATCGCAAATCATGTACGGGCGCAGCACCGCTGCGACCCAGCTTGCCCGGACGTCAACCCTTCCCCGATCTGTCTTGTCTTCTCTGACCTTTCGACTTTCAACTGTCAACTGTCGACTTCTGCCATCTCCCCTTTGTTACTTCCT
>DATAMU010000195.1:0-1571 GCA_036266605.1 Candidatus Acidiferrum sp.
GATCGAGGTCGGCGCTGGTTTTGGCGGCGGCTCTTGCTTGATCGAGAAAGCGCAGTTCGTCCGGGGTGGCAGGGCGAGAGTGACAGCGAAGCCATGCGCGTGCTCCAGCTTCGTTGAAAACACGCGAAAGATTTGACCAGCGGCGGTCGAGCAAGCGGCTGCGCGCGGCGGCGACGGCTCGATGTAACTCGGGCGATTTGTCTGCGGCGAAGATCAGAGAGCCGTCGAGATCGAGTTTTTTCAGCTGCGAATGCAGCGCGATCATTTTGTCGAGGTTGGCTGGATCGCGAAGTGCCGTGAAACCGACTGTGAGGAAACCGGAAAGTCTCGCGATGCGGATGGCCTCGACGACGTCGGCATTTTCGGGCGCGTCGATGCTCGCTCCGCTGAACCGGAACGCAAGCCGAAATCGCGGTGACGGCTGAAACTCGTGGACGCGGCGGCGAAAGAGTTTGCCGTTGGTCTGCAAAAAAACCTCGCGGGCTGAAGCGGCGACGCCATTTGAGAACTTTGGGACTTCCGGATGTTCAAGCGGCTCAATGCCGCCGATCCAAACCAGCGACGGGACGGACTCGACTTCCGGCAGCGGATCGGCAACTCCAGAATCGATCATAGGCCGCAAAATGAGCGGCTGGCGGCCGCGCGTGCGCGCGATACGGGCGGCGACTCCAAGTTGGAAGTCTGAAGTAAACCTGATGGGAAACCGCATCGGGACTCTAGAATCCGCTGCGCAGCCTAAATTCGGCCGGCTGGAAGGTCATGGCGCTGTATTGCTTGAGGTCTTGCGACTGATTGCGGAAACGCGCCAACGCATACAGCGGGAATGAATTGCGATAGAGGTGATATTTCAAATAGAAGACGCAGGGAAAGCCCGTGCCGGTGAATTCGTCTTCGCTCCAGGAACCGTCGGCGTTTTGCTGATCGACGAGATAGGAGACGGCGTTTTGAATCGCGGGGTCGGTGGTTTCTGCGCCAGCGAGCAGGCCGATGAGGCCCCAGGCGGTTTGCGATGCGGTGCTGTTGCCTTGGCCTTTCGTTTGCGGCTCGTGATAGCTGCGCAGAGATTCGCCGAAGCTGCCGTCGGACTTCTGCACGGAGCGCAGCCAATTCACCGCGCGCTGGCAATATTCTTTCGCGGTGAGCGAAACGGTTTCCAGTGAGCGCAGAACACCGCTCGTGCCATAGACGTAGTTGACGCCCCAGCGGCCGAACCAGGAGCCGTCTTCGCACTGATCTTTCAGCAAAAATTCGAGAGCGCGCTTGATCGCGGGGTGATTCGCGCTCCAGCCGAAGCGGCCGAGGCACTCGAGAACGCGCGCGGTGACGTCGGCGGTGCTCGGGTCCAGCATCGCGTTGTGATCGGCGAACGGAATGTGATTGAGGAAGCTTTTGTTGTTGTCGCGATCGAAGGCGGCCCATCCGCCGTCGCGATTCTGCATGCTCAGCAGCCACTGAATCCCGCGCCGCACCGCGGCTTCCATCCGCACCTTGTCCGGATATTTCACGCGCTGCAAAGCCATCAGCACAAAAGCGGTGTCATCCACGTCCGGATAAAAATCGTTGCGAAACTC
>DATAMU010000196.1:0-1870 GCA_036266605.1 Candidatus Acidiferrum sp.
AGACGATCGTGTCCGATGGCAGATCCTCCACTGCGTGCTGAGCGGCTGAGGGAACGATCATGTCAGGTGAACCACTGTCGCGTACCGTTCCGTCGGCGAGGAGGCGCATGCGGCCTGCGGGCGCAACGATGCGGCTACACCAGTTTCCAAAACCGTCGCGGTAGGGCGTGATCAGCACGGAAGGGGAGGTGATGAGGTGATCGGGTCTGATGACGTCGGACGCTCGCGTGAAGTGCGTGCCGACAACCGCGATCAACGGCGTTGCGTGCGGAAAATCGTAGATCATCTCGAAGCCGACGCGGATCTTCATGCTGTGGGGCGCGTTCCGATTGCATTGTTCGGGAAATGGCAGAATGCCCGAAGCCCGCTGGTGCGAATTCCGGCCTTAGGCACCGCGACACTCGACCGCAATGGTACTTGCATGGTGAAAATGGCAACGAAACAAGCCGAATACAATGCAACGCGAGGATTAGTCTCGCCTGCGCCGTAAATTCTCAAGAAAACGCTGGCTAATTGGAGTGAGAGAGCGCACCGTCTCCCGATGGATAATACTCGAACCGGTCCGAGGCCGTCTTCGGAATGCGTCTGGCGATGACCACACGCTCGCGACGGGAAACTATCACGTTCAAGCACTCGTTCCGGATTAATGGCATCGATCGATCGCTGCCGCCCGGAGATTACGGGGTCATCACCGACGAGGAGATGATCGAAGGATTGTCGTTTGCTGCTTACCGCCGTGTCTCCACGATGATCGTGGTTCCGGCGGCGCCCCCACGCAATGCAACGATGGAGATGATTTCCATCGGCTCGGTCGACTTGTGCGACGCGCAACGCACCGATGCGTGCACGCCCGATGACTGACGGGCCGCTCGATCTCGACGGGCACCGCGGCAGGGCCGCGCAGAAAGCGACCGACTTGAGACGATCGCTGGCCGATGCGGAAAGCAACGCGCGAGTCCTTCGCGAGCGGCAGGCCGCGCTCGAGAATCAACTTATGTTAATCCCAGCAACGTCGTGGCCGGAAGCGGTCGCAAAAGCAAGTTATGTGCTGAATTTATACGCAGCAGGTCTCTCGCCCGCCGACACGCATCATCGCGACCTCGTGGCCGCCATATTTGCCGACTTTGCGCGGCTGTCCCACAACAGCTGAGCCACAGCTGAGCCAAAGTCGTGATCTCTCAAGAGGCCGAACCCCTGACAGCGTTCGATGGTCGAACGCCTACAAGAAAGCGATCTTCCATGCAAAATTTAACGCCGCGCCGCGTCACGATCGAAGAGTCGCTTCGACTTGGCGTCGAAGCCGGATGGTACAGCACAAAAGTGAGCGGCACGTTCGTCTCCGGGCCGCACGATACCGAGGCCGATTGTCTTCACAAGATCGCGGAAATCAATCCGCCGCCTCCAAAAGGCCGTCCTCGTTAGCCGAATCTCGGCTCGCCAGGGCAGACGACTTCTTCCCGGCTTTCTTGATCTCGATGGCTTCCTATCGACCACAGCGAATTCACGTCCGAGGAGCAAGCCCGGTGCAAGTATTTGTCCGAGACAATGATGTCAGCAGGCACTTCGCGTTCTGAAGAAGAGAATGCAGCGTGAAGGTGTGTTCCGGGAGATGCGCCGCCGTCGCTTCTACGAGAAGCCCTCCGACAAAATAACAAGAAAGAAGGCTGAAGCGGTGAGACGATCGCGCAAGCTGGCGCGCAAACAAGCGATGCGAGATGGACTGATCGCCGCGCCCGCAAGGAAGGCACCTCCTGAAGGCAAGAGCAAGCCGAGATTGTCCGTCAATGTTGCCGGATCAAATGCCGGCCGATCTGCGTGACGGCCCGGAGGTTTTCCAGAATGCGGCTCAACGCGCTACAAGCATCGGCGA